>NZ_JBIUWQ010000010.1:0-129619 GCF_044743525.1 Pseudomonas sp. NPDC087598
ACAGTGCCTTCCATTTCGAAGCTGTCTTCTTTCGACATGCAGTAAAGCCCTCGGTATCCAATGAATGGCCCGGTGCAACTGCGCCAGGCAAAAGCGGCGTGCATTGTGCCCGAAAAATGGGGTTTACGCCAAGGGGTTTACGGCTTGTGTTCAGTTCAGGATGACCCAGCGCTGATTAATCAGCAGTTCGATGGGGCGATATTGGGTCTTGTAGTTCATCTTTTTGCAGTTCTTGATCCAGTAACCCAGGTAAACCGCCTCAAGCCCCAGGCGCTGGCTCTCGGCGATCTGCCACAGGATGGCGAAACGGCCAAGGCTGCGGCGTTCTTCGGCCGGTTCGTAAAAGGTGTACACCGCCGACAGGCCGTTAGGCAGCAAATCGGTCACCGCCACCGCCAATAACCGTCCGTCGAGACGAAACTCGTAAAAACGCGAGAAGGGCAGATCGCGCACCAGAAACGTCGAGAATTGATCACGGCTCGGTGGGTACATGTCGCCGTCGGCGTGACGCTGTTCGATGTAGCGCTGATACAGATCGAAGTATTCTTCACTGAACTGGGGTTTGGCCGGGCGTACCTGCAAATCGGTGTTGCGTTTGAAAATCCGCTTCTGCTGACGATTGGGGATGAACTGCGCTACCGGAATGCGCGCAGGCACGCACGCATTGCAATTCTGGCAATGGGGGCGATACAGGTGATCGCCACTGCGACGAAAGCCCATTTCCGACAGGTCTGCGTAGACATGCACATCCATGGGCTGACTCGGATCGAGAAACAGGGTCGTGGCCTGCTCCTCGGGCAGATAACTGCAAGAGTGAGGCTGAGTGGCATAAAACTTCAAACGCGCCAACTCGGTCATGATCAACCCTCGGGATAAGCTGGTGAATTAAGTGTAAGCCACGCGCGCAAAAGTCGCTCAGCAAACCCAAGTGGCATGATTGGGTTGATCCAGATGGCGTGCCAGATAGTTTGCGAATTCCTGGCGGGGAATCGCCCGGGCGCCGAGGCTGTGCAGATGATCGGTGGGCATCTGGCAGTCGATAAGCACGAAGCCCGAATCTTTCAGATGCCGCACCAGCGTGGCAAAGCCATATTTGGAGGCGTTGTCGGCGCGGCTGAACATCGATTCACCAAAAAACAGTTGCCCCATCGCCAGGCCGTACAGGCCGCCGACCAACTCGCCCTGATCACGAACTTCAACCGAATGGGCGAAGCCGCGTCGATGCAGTTCAACGTAGGCATCCTGCATGGCTTCGGTGATCCAGGTGCCGTCAGCGTAATCCCGGGGCGCGGCGCAGGCGCGGATCACCGCCTCAAAGTCCTGATCAAACGTGACCTGATAGCGTTCCTTGCGCAGCAGTTTGCTCAGGCTGCGCGAAACATGCAGTTCGTCGGGAAACAGCACGGTGCGTGGATCCGGCGACCACCAGAGAATCGGCTGGCCTTCGGAAAACCACGGAAAGCAGCCGTGACGATAAGCCTGAATCAGACGATCGGCAGACAAATCGCCGCCAGCGGCGAGTAATCCGTTGGGGTCGCGCATGGCCTTTTCCAGCGGTGGAAAAGTCAGGGAGTTGCGTTGTAACCAAGTCAGCATGGCATCCAGGCTTGCAGAAGGGGAGGGCGGTGCGGGCTGTTCGGCCCGCGATAAAGTGTGCCGTTAAATGACCGGAATGTCGTCCAGATACTTCTCGGCATCCAGCGCGGCCATGCAGCCGGCACCGGCCGACGTCACTGCCTGGCGATACACATGGTCGGCGACGTCGCCGGCGGCAAACACGCCGGGGATCGCGGTAGATGTGGCATCGCCGTCGCTGCCGCCCTTGATCAGCAGATAGCCGTCGCGCATGGGTAGTTGGCCGTCAAACAAGTCTGTGTTGGGTTTGTGGCCGATAGCGATGAACACGCCAGCCAGCGCCAGTTCACCGGTTTCGCCTGTGTGGCTGTCACGCAGGCGCGCGCCGGTGACGCCGCTGGCATCGCCGAGCACTTCGTCGAGATTCTGGTTCCAGTGCAGGCGCACGTTGCCGGTGGCGGCTTTCTCGAAGAGTTTGTCCTGAAGGATTTTTTCCGAGCGCAGTTTGTCGCGGCGATGGATCAGGTGTACTTCTTTGGCGATGTTGGAAAGGTACAGCGCTTCCTCGACGGCGGTATTGCCGCCGCCGACCACCGCAACCACCTGATTGCGGTAAAAGAAGCCGTCACAGGTGGCGCAGGCGGAAACGCCTTTGCCGGCGAAGGCTTCTTCCGATGGCAGACCCAGGTATTGCGCCGAGGCGCCGGTAGCAATGATCAGCGCGTCGCAGGTGTAAGTGCCGCTGTCGCCGATGAGTTCGAACGGGCGCTGCTGCAACTTGGCGGTGTGGATGTGGTCGTAAACGATCTCTGTGGCAAAGCGTTCGGCGTGTTTCTGCATGCGCTCCATCAGCACCGGGCCGGTGAGGCCTTCGACGTCGCCGGGCCAGTTGTCGACTTCGACCGTGGTGGTGAGCTGGCCACCGGCCTGCAACCCGGTAATCACCACGGGTTTGAGGTTGGCGCGGGCGGCGTATACGGCGGCGCTGTAACCGGCCGGGCCGGAGCCAAGAATGATCAGGCGTGAATGCTTCGCTGCGTTCATCAAATACACCTCATAAGCCTTTGTCACAAAAGGTAATGCATGCTCAAATTGAAGCGCAGGTCTTGTCGGCTTGGCTATGCTCAACACTGCGGTTTGAAGCATGGCATCAAGCGCACAAACCCGTACAATGCCGGGCTGTTACAGAATATTCGCCGCGCGCCGTGTTTATAAAACCCTGAGCGCAGTGTTAAAAGTAGTCTCAGTTGCACCCGTTAACTTTTTTACCTGCCTGGATTGGGCAGTTTTTTATCGTCATTCAATAGATGGACGCGCCTTGGCGCAGGAAAAGTAGCGTTTTGAAGAAATCCACCGCAGCACCCAAAACAGTCGTTCCGCTCTGGCGCCAACAGTTGCACTACCGGCTCAAGGAAGGTGCATTGATCGCCATTGGCGCCTTGTGCCTGTTCCTGATGATGGCCTTGCTGACCTATGGCAAGGACGATCCGGGCTGGAGCCACAACAGCAAGATCGACGACGTGCAGAATTTCGGCGGCCCGGCGGGTTCCTACAGCGCCGACATCCTGTTCATGGTGCTCGGCTACTTCGCTTACATCTTCCCGTTGCTGCTGGCGATCAAGGCGTATCAGATCTTCCGTCAGCGCCACGAGCCGTGGCAGTGGAGCGGCTGGCTGTTCTCCTGGCGCCTGATCGGTCTGGTATTTCTGGTGTTGTCCGGTGCCGCGCTGGCGCACATTCATTTTCATGCCGCGACCGGTTTGCCGGCCGGTGCCGGTGGCGCATTGGGCGAAAGCCTTGGCGATCTGGCGAAGAATGCCCTGAACATTCAGGGCAGCACGCTGCTATTCATCGCGCTGTTTCTGTTCGGCCTGACCGTGTTCACCGACCTGTCGTGGTTCAAGGTGATGGACATCACCGGCAAGATCACCCTCGACCTGTTCGAACTGTTCCAGGGCGCGCTCAACCGCTGGTGGTCGGCGCGTACCGAACGCAAGCAACTGGTCGCGCAACTGCGTGAAGTCGATGACCGCGTGCACGATGTGGTCGCACCGACGGTGACTGACAAGCGTGAGCAGGCCAAAGTCAAAGAACGCCTGATCGAACGTGAGCAAGCGCTGAGCAAGCACATGTCCGACCGCGAGAAGCAGGTCCCGCCAGTGATTGCCCCGGCGCCGGTCAAGGCTCCGGAGCCGAGCAAGCGTGTGCAGAAAGAGAAACAGGCGCCGTTGTTCGTCGACAGCGCCGTGGAAGGCACCTTGCCACCGATCTCGATTCTTGATCCTGCGGAAAAGAAACAACTCAACTACTCGCCGGAATCCCTGGCTGCGGTCGGCCACTTGCTGGAGATCAAGCTCAAGGAGTTCGGCGTTGAAGTCACGGTGGATTCGATCCACCCGGGCCCGGTGATTACCCGTTACGAAATCCAGCCTGCGGCCGGGGTAAAAGTCAGCCGCATCGCCAACCTCGCCAAAGACCTTGCGCGTTCCCTGGCCGTGACCAGCGTGCGGGTGGTTGAAGTGATCCCGGGCAAGACCACGGTCGGTATCGAGATCCCCAACGAAGACCGGCAGATCGTGCGCTTCTCCGAAGTGCTGTCGACGCCTGAATACGACAACTTCAAATCGCCGGTCACCCTGGCGCTGGGCCACGACATCGGCGGCAAACCGGTGATCACCGACCTGGCGAAAATGCCGCACTTGCTGGTGGCCGGTACGACCGGTTCCGGTAAGTCGGTGGGTGTGAACGCGATGATTCTGTCGATCCTGTTCAAATCTGGGCCGGAAGACGCCAAGCTGATCATGATCGACCCGAAAATGCTGGAACTGTCGATCTACGAAGGCATTCCGCATCTGCTGTGCCCGGTTGTGACCGACATGAAGGACGCCGCCAACGCGCTGCGCTGGAGCGTTGCCGAGATGGAGCGTCGCTACAAACTGATGGCGAAGATGGGCGTGCGAAACCTGTCCGGCTTCAACGCCAAGGTCAAGGAAGCCCAGGACGCCGGCGAGCCGTTGAGCGATCCGCTGTACAAGCGCGAAAGTATCCACGACGAAGCACCGCTGCTGCAGAAGCTGCCAACCATCGTCGTGGTGGTCGACGAATTCGCCGACATGATGATGATCGTCGGCAAGAAGGTTGAAGAACTGATCGCCCGTATCGCGCAGAAGGCGCGTGCGGCCGGTATTCACTTGATCCTCGCGACCCAGCGGCCGTCGGTGGATGTGATCACCGGTCTGATCAAGGCCAACATTCCGACGCGTATGGCATTCCAGGTGTCGAGCAAGATCGACTCGCGGACCATCATCGACCAGGGCGGCGCCGAGCAACTGCTCGGCCACGGTGACATGCTCTACATGCCGCCGGGTACCAGCCTGCCGATCCGGGTTCACGGCGCGTTCGTTTCCGACGATGAAGTCCACCGTGTGGTCGAGGCGTGGAAACTGCGCGGCGCGCCGGAATACAACGATGACATCCTCAACGGTGTCGAAGAGGCGGGCAGCGGCTTTGAAGGTAGCAGCGGTGGCGGCGACGGTGATGATCCTGAAGCTGACGCGCTGTATGACGAAGCCGTACAGTTCGTGCTGGAAAGCCGCCGTGCCTCGATTTCCGCCGTACAGCGCAAGCTGAAGATCGGCTACAACCGCGCCGCCCGGATGATCGAAGCCATGGAAATGGCTGGCGTCGTCACCTCGATGAACACCAACGGTTCACGCGAAGTCCTGGCCCCGGGTCCGGTACGCGACTGATTGCAAAAGCAAGAGGCGAGACAATGATGTCCCGCCGCTCTCCCAACGAGTATTCAAGAGGACTCCCATGCGTCTTATCCGCATGCTGCTGCCAGTACTGGCTTTGACCACACTCACGGCCCACGCCGATGACAAGGACGTGGCTCGTTTGACCCAATTGCTGGAAACATCCAAGACCCTGAGCGCGAACTTCTCGCAGCTGACCCTCGACGGCAGCGGCACTCAGTTGCAGGAAACCACTGGCGACATGACCCTGCAGCGTCCGGGCCTGTTCTACTGGCACACCAACGCGCCGGCCGAGCAGACCATGGTTTCCGACGGCAAGAAAGTCACCCTGTGGGACCCGGATCTTGAGCAAGCCACCATCAAGAAGCTCGACGAGCGCCTGACCCAGACTCCGGCACTGCTGTTGTCCGGTGACGTATCGAAGATCAGCCAGAGCTTCGACATCAGCGCGAAAGAGGCGGGTGGCGTGATCGACTTCACCCTCAAGCCGAAAACCAAGGACACCCTGTTCGACAACTTGCGCCTGTCGTTCCGCAACGGCCTGCTCAACGACATGCAACTGATCGACAGCGTCGGCCAGCGCACCAATATCCTGTTCACCGGGGTCAAGGCCAACGAGCCGGTGCCAGCGTCGAAGTTCAAGTTCGACATCCCCAAGGGTGCCGATGTAATCCAGGAATAAACCCCGGATCCTGAGGTGGGCTATGGTGGCCTGAAGCTTTTGTGGCGAGGGAGCTTGCTCCCGCTGGACTGCGCAGCAGTCCCTGCTTTTTAGCTAAAGAGCGGGGCCGCTTCGCGCCCCAGCGGGAGCAAGCTCCCTCGCCACAGGGTTTTCCACAGAATTCGAAAATCAGAGGTTTCAACGCTACGTGATGGATCTGTTTCGCAGTGCACCGATTGCCCAGCCACTGGCCGCGCGTTTGCGTGCGACCAATCTGGATGAGTACGTCGGTCAGGAGCACGTACTCGCTCGCGGCAAGCCTCTGCGTGAGGCGCTGGAGCAGGGTGCCCTGCATTCGATGATCTTCTGGGGCCCGCCGGGCGTGGGTAAAACCACCCTGGCGCGGTTGCTCGCGGAAGTCTCGGATGCGCACTTCGAAACGGTCTCGGCGGTGCTCGCCGGGGTCAAGGAAATCCGTCAGGCCGTTGAAATCGCCAAGCAGCAGGCCGGCCAGTACGGCAAGCGCACGATTTTGTTTGTCGATGAAGTGCACCGCTTCAACAAATCCCAGCAGGACGCGTTCCTGCCCTACGTTGAAGACGGTACGCTGATCTTCATCGGCGCCACCACCGAAAATCCTTCGTTCGAACTCAACAACGCGTTGTTGTCGCGGGCTCGCGTCTACGTGCTGAAAAGCCTCGACGAGGCGGCGCTGCGCAAATTGGTGCATCGCGCCCTCACCGAAGAGCGCGGCTTGGGCAAGCGCAACCTGACGCTCAACGACGAAGGCTTTCAGATGCTGCTGTCGGCCGCCGATGGCGATGGCCGGCGTTTGCTCAATCTGCTGGAAAATGCCTCGGATCTCGCCGAAGACAACAGCGAGATTGGCACCGAACTCCTGCAAAGCCTGCTCGGCGACACCCGTCGGCGCTTCGACAAGGGTGGCGAAGCGTTCTACGACCAGATATCGGCGCTGCACAAATCGGTGCGCGGCTCCAACCCCGACGGCGCGCTGTACTGGTTTGCGCGGATGATCGACGGCGGCTGCGATCCGCTGTACCTGGCGCGGCGCGTGGTGCGTATGGCCAGCGAAGACATCGGCAATGCCGACCCGCGTGCTCTGAGCCTGTGCCTCGCGGCGTGGGAAGTGCAGGAACGTCTCGGTAGCCCGGAAGGCGAGTTGGCGGTGGCGCAGGCCATTACCTATCTGGCCTGCGCGCCGAAAAGCAACGCGGTGTACATGGGCTTCAAAACGGCCCTGCGCGCTGCCGCCGAACACGGCTCGCTGGAGGTGCCGCTACACCTGCGCAACGCGCCGACCAAACTGATGAAGCAATTGGGCTACGGCGACGAATACCGTTATGCCCACGACGAGCCGGACGCCTACGCCGCCGGCGAAGATTATTTCCCGGAAGAGCTCGACCCGATCCCGTTCTACCAACCGGTGCCAAGAGGCCTTGAGTTGAAGATCGGCGAGAAGCTCAACCACCTCGCTCAACTCGACCGTTTAAGCCCAAGACAGCGGAGAAAATAGTGCTTCCATTGATCGTTGCGGTCTCGGTCGGCGGCATGGCCGGCACACTGTTGCGCTTCGCCACCGGCAATTGGATCAACGCCAATTGGCCGCGGCACTTCTATACCGCGACGCTGGCCGTTAATATCGTGGGCTGTCTGCTGATTGGCGTGTTGTACGGCCTGTTTTTGATACGCCCGGAGGTGCCGATCGAGGTGCGTGCCGGGTTGATGGTCGGCTTCCTCGGGGGGCTGACGACTTTTTCATCCTTTTCACTGGATACGGTGCGCCTGCTGGAAAGCGGGCAGGTGCCGCTGGCCCTGGGCTATGCGGCACTCAGCGTATTCGGCGGGCTGCTCGCGACGTGGGCTGGCCTGTCTTTGACCAAACTTTGATAACGAGAAACCGACATGCTCGATTCCAAACTGTTACGTAGCAACCTTCAGGACGTAGCGGACCGCCTGGCTTCCCGTGGCTTTGCCCTGGATACCGCGCGCATCGAAGCGCTGGAAGAACAGCGCAAGACCGTCCAGACCCGCACCGAAGCACTGCAGGCTGAGCGTAACGCGCGTTCCAAATCCATCGGTCAGGCCAAGCAGCGTGGCGAAGACATCGCGCCGCTGATGGCGGACGTCGAGCGTATGGCGGGCGAGTTGAGTGCAGGTAAAGTCGAACTGGACGCGATCCAGACCGAACTGGACTCGATCCTGCTGGGCATCCCCAACCTGCCGCATGAATCCGTGCCGGTCGGCAAAGACGAAGACGACAACGTTGAAGTGCGCCGCTGGGGCACCCCGACGGCCTTCGATTTCGAAGTGAAAGACCACGTTGCCCTGGGCGAGAAGTTCGGCTGGCTGGACTTTGAAACCGCCGCCAAGCTGTCCGGCGCCCGTTTCGCGCTGCTGCGTGGCCCGATCGCGCGTCTGCACCGCGCTCTGGCGCAGTTCATGATCAACCTGCACGTCAACGAGCACGGCTACGAAGAGGCTTACACGCCTTATCTGGTTCAGGCTCCAGCCCTGCAAGGCACTGGTCAACTGCCGAAGTTCGAAGAGGATCTGTTCAAGATCGCCCGCGAAGGCGAAGCTGATCTGTACCTGATCCCGACCGCCGAAGTGTCGTTGACCAACATCGTCGCTGGCGAAATCGTTGACTCGAAACTGTTGCCGATCAAATTCGTTGCGCACACCCCGTGCTTCCGCAGCGAGGCCGGTGCATCGGGTCGTGACACCCGCGGCATGATTCGTCAGCACCAGTTCGACAAAGTCGAAATGGTCCAGATCGTCGAGCCGTCGACGTCGATGGAAGCGCTGGAAGGCCTGACCGCCAACGCCGAGAAAGTCCTGCAATTGCTCGGTCTGCCATACCGCACCCTGGCGCTGTGCACTGGCGACATGGGCTTCAGCGCAGTCAAGACTTACGATCTCGAAGTGTGGATTCCGAGCCAGGACAAGTACCGCGAAATCTCCTCGTGCTCGAACTGCGGCGACTTCCAGGCCCGCCGCATGCAGGCGCGGTTCCGTAACCCGGAAACCGGCAAGCCTGAATTGGTGCACACCTTGAACGGTTCCGGTCTGGCGGTGGGTCGTACCCTCGTTGCGGTGCTGGAAAACTACCAGCAGGCCGACGGTTCGATCCGTGTACCGGACGTGCTGAAGCCGTACATGGGTGGCCTTGAGGTCATCGGCTAAATGAAATATCTGCCGCTGTTTCACAACCTGCGCGGCAGTCGTGTGTTGGTCGTCGGTGGGGGGGAAATTGCCTTGCGCAAGTCCCGCCTGCTGGCCGATGCCGGTGCGCTGCTGCGGGTGGTCGCACCTGAAATCGAAACGCAACTGCGCGAACTGGTCGCCGCCTCGGGTGGCGAATGCCTGTTGCGTGGTTACGTCGAAGCGGATCTGCACGGTTGCGGGCTGATCATCGCCGCCACCGACGATGAGGCGCTGAACGCACAAGTCTCCAGCGATGCCCATCGGCGTTGCGTACCGGTCAACGTGGTCGACGCGCCGCAGTTGTGCAGCGTGATCTTCCCGGCAATTGTCGACCGTTCGCCGCTGATCATTGCCGTATCCAGCGGTGGCGATGCGCCGGTGCTGGCGCGGCTGATTCGCGCCAAGATCGAAACCTGGATTCCGTCGACCTATGGTCAGTTGGCCGGACTCGCTGCACGTTTCCGCAATCAGGTTAAAAACCTGTTTCCGGATGTGCAGCAGCGTCGCGGGTTCTGGGAAGACGTATTCCAAGGGCCGATTGCTGATCGGCAACTGGCCGGGCAGGGCGCCGAAGCCGAGCGCTTGCTGCAAGCCAAGATTGATGGCGAAGCGCAAATCACTACCGGTGAGGTGTATCTGGTGGGCGCCGGGCCGGGTGATCCGGATCTGCTGACTTTCCGTGCTCTGCGGCTGATGCAACAAGCCGACGTGGTGCTGTACGACCGTTTAGTGGCGCCGGCGATTCTCGAACTGTGCCGTCGCGATGCCGAGCGGATTTACGTCGGCAAGCGGCGCGCCGATCACGCGGTGCCGCAGGATCAGATCAACCAGCAACTGGTCGATCTGGCCAAGGCCGGCAAGCGTGTGGTGCGGTTGAAGGGCGGTGATCCGTTCATCTTCGGCCGTGGCGGCGAAGAAATCGAAGAGCTGGCGGCCCACGGCATTCCGTTCCAGGTCGTGCCAGGTATCACGGCGGCCAGCGGTTGCGCGGCATATGCCGGGATTCCGCTGACCCATCGCGACTACGCGCAGTCGGTGCGCTTCGTTACCGGACACTTGAAGGACGGTTCCACCGATCTGCCATGGGCCGACCTTGTCGCCCCGGCGCAGACGCTGGTGTTCTACATGGGCCTGGTGGGGTTGCCGGTGATTTGCGAGCAGTTGATCAAGCACGGTCGTGCGGCGAATACCCCGGCGGCGCTGATTCAGCAGGGCACCACGGTCAATCAGCGGGTCTTTACCGGCACGCTGGCAGATTTGCCACGTCTGGTGGCGGAGCATGAAGTGCATGCGCCGACATTGGTCATCGTCGGCGAAGTGGTGCAACTGCGCGAAAAACTGGCTTGGTTCGAAGGGGCTCAGGCGCAGGTCTGAAAAACCGAGTCGCCCCATTCGCGAGCAGGCTCGCTCCCACATTGGATCTGTGTCGTTCACAAATCCTCTGTAGGAGCGAGCCTGCTCGCGATGAGGCCCTCTAAAATCACACAAACTCCAGATCAGCCCCGACGCCAAACCCCTTTGTCAGCCAACCGTGCCCGATCATGGGCGACGCTGAAATCCTGAGCCGGCCCCTTCGGCACAATCCCCGTCGGATTGATGGTCTTGTGACTGCCGTAGTAGTGGTTCTTGATGTGCTGGAAATCCACCGTCTCGCCAATCCCCGGCATCTGATACAGCTCACGCAACCAGTTCGACAGGTTCGGGTAATCGGCAATCCGCCGCAGATTGCACTTGAAGTGTCCGTGATACACCGCGTCAAAACGGATGATCGTGGTAAACAGGCGAATGTCCGCTTCAGTCAGGTACTCACCGCTTAAATAACGGTTGGCGCCGAGTACTCGCTCCAGGTGATCCAGTTCGGCAAACACTTCGTCGAAGGCCTCTTCATAAGCCTGTTGCGAAGTCGCGAACCCGGCGCGATACACGCCATTGTTCACCGCCGGATAAATCCGCTCGTTCAATGCATCGATCTCACCGCGCAACGGCGCCGGGTAGAAATCCAGATCATTACCGGTCAAATCATCGAACGCACTGTTGAACATGCGGATGATCTCCGCTGATTCATTGCTGACGATGCGCTTGAGCTTCTTGTCCCACAACACCGGCACCGTCACGCGACCGGTGTAATCGGCCGTGTCAGCGGTGTAGCGCTGATGCATGAAGTCGAAACCGTCGAGCTTGTCGCCGGTCGAGCCGAGCGATTGGTCGAATGTCCAGCCGTTTTCCAGCATCAGCCAGCTCACGACCGACACGTCGATCAGGCTTTCCAGACCTTTGAGTTTGCGCAGGATCAGCGTGCGATGCGCCCAAGGGCAAGCGAGAGACACATAGAGATGATAGCGCCCGGCCTCGGCGGCAAAACCGCCTTCGCCACTTGGGCCGGGTTGGCCGTCAGCGGTCACCCAGTTGCGGCGTTTCGCCTGTTCGCGCTGGAACGCGCCGTCCTTGCTGCTTTCGTACCACTTGTCCTGCCAGCGGCCATCGACTAACAAACCCATGTTCAAGACTCCTGAGAACCAATAAATCATTGGAGCCGAGTCTATTCCGATGAGTTCGAACAAAAAGCGCAAAGATCAGGCGCGAATGATCGGTTAAATCGATTTGTCCCGCGCGGCCCAGTACTGCCCGGCGGTTTCGAAAGCCTGTTCACGGCTTTGGCCAAGACCTCGCAGCGCCAGCGCCATGGTCGAGATCAGCGCCATTTGCGGATAGCTGTCGACCACATCGCCGCGCCACACGGCCTTCAGATGCTCGACATCCAGCGACGAAGGTTTGACGTGGCGTTGCGCTGACAGCTGCGGCCATTCCTCGTCCCAGCTTTCGCCGCCCGCGGTGCCGTAGAGATGGCTGTCGGCGTCCGGGTTGATCTCGATTTCGCCGCCATCGCCCTTGACCACGATCGCCGTGTCGCCAAGCAAGCCGCTGGCATCACGGTGCACGGCCTGATAGCCGGGATGGAAGATGCTTTGCAGTCCACAGCGTGCGTTCAGCGGATTAAGAATCCGCGCGAGCGAGTGGATCGGCGAGCGCAAGCCCATGGTATTGCGCAGGTCGATCATCTTTTGCAGCTGTGGCGCCCAGTCCATCAGCGGCATAAACGCCAGCCCGCCATTGTCCAGCGCGTCGCCGACCTGTTGCCAGGTGCGGCACAACGGAATGTTCAGCTCTCCCAGCAACTGTTCCGTGTACAGGCGCCCGGCGGTGTGCGCGCCGCCGCCGTGCATGAAAATGCGCACGCCATTCTGTGCCAGGCACTTGGTCGCCAGCAGATACCACGGCAGATGCCGTTTCTTGCCAGCGTAGGTCGGCCAGTCCAGATCGACGTTGAGTGCCGGCGCCTGCAAGCGCTCGCGCAGCGCTTCGGTGAAACCGGCCATTTCCTCGGCGCTTTCTTCCTTGTGCCGCAGCAACATCAAAAAGGCGCCGAGCTGGGTGTCCTCGACGTTGTCGTCGAGCACCATGCCCATGGCTTTGCGGGCCTCTTCACGGGTCAGATCGCGGGCGCCGCGCTTGCCCTTGCCAAGGATTCGCACGAATTGGGCGAACGGATGTTCGGCAGGCGTTTCGAGGGTGAGCGCTGGGAAGTCGGTCATAAGCAATTCGTCGGTTTGGGCAGGCCCGCCAGTTTCGCGGCGAGTTTGGCAGGGGTGCCTTTGAACAGTCGGTTCAGGTGCAGGCTGTTGCCTTTGTCCGGGCCGAGTTTCAGCGCGGTGTACTTGATCAGCGGGCGGGTCGCCGGGGACAGCTGGAATTCGGCATAGAAGCTGCGCAGCAGTTCGAGGACTTCCCAGTGTTCGGCGGTCAGTTCGATGTCTTCGGCGGCGGCGAGGGCGCTGGCGACGTCATGCGACCAGTCGCTCAGCTCAACCAGAAAGCCATCCTTGTCCAGCTCGATGGCGCGGGCGCCGACGGTCATGGAATTCATAGCCAGCTGTTGACCTTGTCGTGGCGGATCGACAGTTCGACGAAGGCCGGGTAATCGATGGCTTCGGCCCAGTCCGGAATCGACACGGCGCGGGCCTGCGCGTCTTCGTCCAACACAAACAGTTTTATCTGACGACTCTGCAACGCTGCAAACGGCGCAGTATCCGCTTGCAGTGCGTACACCGCGTCACCGCTCAGCAGCAAAGCATCGGCACTGCCGATCAAGCGCAGGCAACTGGTCAGGCGATCGTCGCCGAACGGGGAATGAGACAACACATGCAAAGTCGACATCAGAGGGTGATCACCTGGTCGTAACGGTCAATAAGGGCGGTGATTTGCTCGGCGGCGAGCGGTTGTGCTTCGTCCAGTGAGAGGTTTTTCAGCCCTCGATCACTGGCGCTGTCGGCGCAATAAAACAGCTCTTCGACGCCGAACATCGGCAGCGCTTGCAGGTTGGCGCTGAGGTCTTTTTGCTGTAAGGCCTTGGCGTTCTGCCCGGCAACCAGTTGCAGCACGCCGTCATCAAGAAACAGCAGGCCGATCGGCAGATCGAAGGCGCCGCCGGCCAGCACGATGTCCAGCGCTTCGCGGGCACCGGGGCCGGACCATGGCGATTGGCGGCTGATGATCAACAGGGACTTGGCCATCTCACGCACCTCCAAAGCAGATCAGGCGATCGGCGTCTTGCACCGCATCATGCAACTGGCCGAGGCCGGACAATTCCCACGGCGCGCTGACCGACACGGCCTCACGCTGATAGCGTTTGGCTTCTTCGTTGTTGAGCACGCCTCGGCGCAAAGCCGCAGCGATACACACCACACCGTCAAGATTCTGCTCGCTGATGAAGTTGCGCCATTGCTTGGGCAAGTCCAGTTCATCCTGCGGGGTGACCACCGCGTCGGAGGCGTTGTAGACGCCGTCCTGATAGAAAAACAGCCGGACAATCTCATGCCCGCCGGCCAGCGCAGCTTGCGCGAACAGCAGGGCACGGCGCGAGGAGGGCGCATGGGCGGCGGAAAACAACGCGATGGCGAACTTCATGACGGACTCGATCAGCAAAACTGCGGCCATGATAAAGCTTTATCGGTGTAGCGGCGAAACCCAAGTTGCCTGAGCAATGAACCCTGTAGGAGCTGTAGAGTGAAACGAGGCTGCGATCTTTTGATTTTGCTTTTTAAAAACAAGATCAAAAGATCGCAGCGTGCCGCAACTCCTACAGTAAAAAGCGTATTTCAGCGGGGCATATAGCCCAACTGCCAGCGCCGCGGGATAGTCAGCGACAGCACGCCCAGCGTCGTCGCCAACAAGCCGCTGACGAACAAGGCCTTGAGCCCCAGATGATGTTCCAGCACTGCACCCAGAATCGCGCCGACAAACATGCCGCTCCACGGTACCAGTTGCACCCGCCAGCCGCTGCGGCGCTCGCCGAGCATCCAGCGCCCCAGTCCTCGACCAAACCGCGACAGCGCTCCGGTCACGTAGGTCAGCCCGACCGGCAGGCCGTTTACTTCTTCGACGGCGGCATTAAGCATGCCCATCGCGACGATTGCCGCCAGCAGCGCGGGCAACTGCGCGTCGGCAGGCCAGGCAGCCGCCGCGCAGAGCAGCGTGGCAATACACAGCAGCAACGGCAGCGTACGCCGGCCACCCAGCCGTGCGATCAACACACCCAAGGCATTACCGACTATAAAAGTGGCCACCAGAATCACCAGGCGCAACGTCAGCCCCCAGTCGCCATCACTGATCGCCACCGCCAATCGAGTGGTGTTACCGCTCATGAACGAGACGAAATCGCCGCTGGCCATGAAACCGATGGCGTCGGTCATGCCAGCCAGTACCGACAGGCTCGCCACCAGCGCCAGTCCCACGCGACCGCGCCATTTCTGCATGTGCAGATGGCCGGGGCTGGCATGCCGGGTTGAGGTCGAGGGCAGCATCGATGCAAGTGTCCTTGAGTGGCGGTTACGGTTCTATGCCATACAGTTCGCAGTATTCCAGCCAGTCCATCCCGGCCATTTCCGCCACTTCGCGATGCACTTCCAGGCGCTGAGCCTGATAGTCCTCAGGCGTCGCCGCCGTCAGTTGCAAGGTCAACTCCCAGGCAAACAGCCCCAGCTCTTCCGCCTCCGCCTCGAACGCTTCATGCAGGCGTTCTTCGCGATACTGCGCCTGGGTTTCGCCTTTGGCCTGGGCCAGCAATGGATTGAGATGGTCGAGGGTTTCGCGCAAATCAGGGCGTGCGTCGAGAAACAGTTTCAGAGCGTGTTCATGTCGCTGATCGGTAGGCGCCATGGATTTTCCTTGTGGGGCTGATGACCTTAGGTTGCCGCAGCGGCTTGCGCGTGTCGCGTTATAAATGCAGTAAAGCAGAGCGATTCCGGCTGCTGCGGTGATACAGTCCGCTTTTTTCTGAATGAGCGAAGGCAATGCGAATTCTGATGGTAGCGCTGGCCGCGACGGTGCTGGCGGGTTGCGCGGGCTCGGTGATGGATGATTCTCGCACCAAAGCCCCATACAAGACTCTGACCTCGGACAAGCCGGAAAAGGTTGTCGCCCAGTGCGTGCAATTCGCCTGGCAGGACGAGGCGGTGTTCGGTGTGGATGCCGGGGCTTATCTGCAACCGGGCAAAAAGGGCGGTTCGACGGTCTACACGCGTTCGGCGGAGTCGTTTGTCGATGTCAGCACGCAGGCGTCGGGCACGGCGTTGAGTTACTACGCGCAGAAGGATGATTTCGTGGCCAAGCGTCGTTTGGCGGCGTTGGCGACTTGCCTTTGATCATGCGTTGAAGCGGCTTCCGTCTTCGCAAGCAGGCTCGCTCCCACTTTGCAATGCATTTCAAGGTGGGAGCGAGCCTGCTCGCGAAGGGCCTATCAATTCAATCCATCAAGCGCTTCTGGAAAAAATGCCGCTTGTGCCCCGGCGGATAATCGACGATTTCACCAAACTGGCTGAACCCCAGCTTCTGGTAAAACCCCGGCGCCTGAAAGTCGAAGGTGTCCAGCCACATGCCCAGGCAATTTTTCTCTCTGGCCAACGCTTCGGCCATGGCCATCAGTTCCGAGCCAATGCCCCGTCCCCGGCCCTGTTCGGGCACTGACAGCAACTCAATGAACATCCACTGAAAAATCACACGGCCATACAAACCGCCAAGGATTGTGTCGTGGTCATCGCGCACCATGAGGGCGAACGGTTCTGACTTTGAGCCGCCCGTTTTGGCATCGTTATACGCAATCAGGGGCAGGAGAATGGCTTGGCGTTGTTCGTCGGTGGGGTTGTTCGACAACTCGATACGCAAGTTCATGCATGACTTCCTTGTGGTGAGAACCCGCAGCCTATCCTGTGCAGGGGATGTCTTCCAAGCCCCGCTGCAACCCGGTGGAACCGCCGCGCTCGCGCTGCGGTCTAGCTTTCTACAGCGTCATTCCAGAACGCGGTTGATGAGGACACCCCATGAACATTTTCGAAGCCCTTCGCGAAAGCCACGACCGCCAGCGCACCTACGCCAAAGCACTGATCAAGACCAGTGGTGACACCCCGGAACGGGTCGAGGCCTACAAGCAGCTCAAGGCTGAGTTGCAAGCCCACGAAACCGCCGAGGAACGCCACTTCTATATCCCGCTGATGGAGTTCGACAACGGTGTCGATCTCAGCCGCCACGCCATTTCCGAGCACCATGAAATGGACGAGATGATGGAGGAACTGGACGAGACCGAGATGTCGAGTCCGGCGTGGCTCGCCACGGCGAAAAAGCTCTCGGACAAGGTCCATCATCACCTCGAGGAAGAAGAGCAGAAGTTCTTCCAGATGGCTGGAAAGCTGCTTGACGAAAAACAGAAAGTGCAACTTGCCGGGCAGTATGAAAAAGAGTTTCAGGCACAACTGCCCTGAGTGGCCAATGCAGGATTTCGTAACTTCGACGTGTACGCTTTTGGCTACGCGTCGAGTACGAAACGACGCAATAAGCTGTATATATATCCAGTGTTTTCGGTGTTTTACCAATTGTGACCTAGCTGGGTGCGACAAAACCGCCGATGGACAAAAAATCCCCCTCCGTTAGCTTGAAGGCCTCTCCTCGGAAAGGAGAGTTCTTAAATCAACGGAGTGAAAAACATGAATCAACCACAAGCACAAACCCAACTGCGACACGGTCGCGTCACCTCTCCGGCGAGCCGCGGCGCGGTCGCTATCGAGCAAGGATTGCTCGGTGCCTGGCAGGTCAATGAAATGGAAGGCGGGAAGAA
This sequence comes from Pseudomonas sp. NPDC087598, assembly GCF_044743525.1. Taxonomy (NCBI): domain Bacteria; kingdom Pseudomonadati; phylum Pseudomonadota; class Gammaproteobacteria; order Pseudomonadales; family Pseudomonadaceae; genus Pseudomonas; species Pseudomonas sp. NPDC087598. Next base: position 17,384 of record NZ_JBIUWQ010000010.1, read on the forward strand.
TTTCCCGGCCCTGACCGCCGGGCCTTTCCCGGCGCCGTATCAAACCGACAGTGACAGCGTCACGCCACCAGCCGATGGGTTCATCCTCAGTGGCGGCAAGACCGACGCCCGTGACTGCGTGAACTTCACCGCGGAAGAAATGAGCAAGAAGCTCAATCGTCCGTTCAACTGGCCATTGCTCAGCGTCACCCCGGGGCAGACTCTTGAAATCCACTGGGAATACACCGCTGCGCATACCACCCGTGGCTACCGCTGGCTGATCACCAAGGATGGCTGGGACCCGAAACAACGCATCACTCGCGCACAACTGGAAGCGCAACCATTCTTCGAGGACTTCTACACTCAGGTGCCGTACTACAGCCATTCGGCGGAGATGAAGGCCAAAGTCGACCACGCGGTGAAACTTCCGGCGAACAAGAAAGGTCATCACGTCATCGTGCTGATGTGGATCGTTGCCAATACTGGTAACGCCTTCTATCAGGCCTTCGACGTCGACTTCAAATAACGGCGCAGCGTCGTCCAATCCACACGTTCTGAAGGATTAGAACATGTCAAAAATCGACTTCACTTTATTGCAGAATGCGGCGACCGATGCGGCTTCGCTGATGCCGAGCATCGCCGGCAAAAAGATCCTCATGGGCTTCTGGCACAACTGGCCGGCGGGACCGAGCGACGGTTATCGGCAGGGCCGGTTTGCCAGCATCGCCCTGGAGGATGTGCCCAAGGAATACAACGTGGTCGCGGTGGCCTTCATGAAGGGCAGCGGCATTCCGACCTTCAAGCCGTTCAACGTGTCAGACGCCGAGTTTCGCCGCCAGGTCGGCGTGCTCAACAGTCAGGGGCGGGCGGTGCTGATTTCCCTGGGTGGCGCTGACGCACACATCGAACTGCGCGCCGGTCAAGAGCAACCACTGGCCAATGAAATCATCCGTCTTGTGGAAACCTACGGCTTCGATGGTCTGGACATCGATCTTGAACAGAGCGCGATTGATTTCGCTGCCAACAAGACCGTGCTCCCGGCTGCGCTGAAACTGGTCAAGGATCACTACGCCGGCCAGGGCAAGCACTTCATCATCAGCATGGCCCCGGAGTTTCCCTACCTGACCACCAGCGGCAAGTACGTCGGTTATTTGCAGGCGCTGGAAGGCTACTACGACTTCATCGCTCCGCAGTTCTACAACCAGGGCGGTGACGGGGTCTGGGTGCCTGAGGCCAATAACGGCGCGGGTGCGTGGATCGCGCAGAACAACGATGCGCTGAAAGAGGATTTCCTCTATTACCTGACCGAAAGTCTGGTGACCGGCACTCGCGGGTTCACCAAGATCGCGGCGGACAAGTTTGTCATCGGCCTGCCCGCCAACGTCGATGCCGCCGCCACCGGTTATGTGATCGACAAGACCGTCGTCGGCAATGTGCTCAAGCGCCTGGCGATCAAAGGGCACCCGATCAAAGGCCTGATGACCTGGTCGGTGAACTGGGACAACGGAGTCAGCAAGGATCGTGTGCCGTACAACTGGGAGTTCAGTCGGCGTTATGGCCCGCTGATCACAGGTGTGCAGGCAAGCACGCCAGCAGCGGATGAAACGCTGTCGCACATGGCCCGTTGATCGCCAATAAAAAGCCCGGTAGCGCTGCCGGGCTTTTTTTGTGGTTTCGATTGATCGACTATGGGCGCTTTCTGATGACAAAAGGATCAGGCGTCATGTCCAACACAGCCGAGCGGGTCAACATCATCGACACCGAGGTGTTGTCCCACGACTGGTATCTGTTGAAGAAAGTCACCTTTGACTACCACCGCAATAACGGCGAGTGGCAACGTCAGACCCGTGAAGTGTATGACCGAGGCAATGGCGCGGCGATTCTGCTGTTCAACCGTGAGAAGCGTTCAGTGGTGCTGACCCGTCAGTTCCGCCTGCCGGTATTCGTCAATGGCCATGACGGCTTGTTGATCGAAGTGGCGGCAGGGTTGCTGGAAGGTGCGGCGCCGGAGCAGCGTATTCGTGACGATGCCGAAGAGGAAACCGGTTATCGCGTGCACGATGTGAAAAAAGTCTTCGAGGCTTACATGAGTCCCGGTTCGGTCACCGAGAAACTGCACTTCTTCATTGCCGAGTACGACTCGGCGTCAAAGGTCGGCAACGGTGGCGGTCTGGAAGAAGAGACCGAAGAACTGGAAGTGCTGGAGTGGAGTTTTGACGACGCACTGGCGGCGTTCCAGCGCGGTGAGATCTGCGACGCCAAGACCATCATGCTGCTGCAATACGCGGCGATGAATAACCTGTTTACCTGAATCGCATTTGTGGCGAGGGAGCTTGCTCCCGCTGGGCTGCGCAGCGGCCCAATATTTTGCCAGCGCTACGCACTGGAGCGGGAGCAAGCTCCCTCGCCACAAATACTCTTTCGCTTCGAACGCAGAGGCTAAAACAGATCCCCCGTTCTACCCACCTCCGACCACTGGCTACCCTCCAGCCTCAACAACCGCTCCTTGGCCTCAAGTCCCCCGGCAAACCCGGTCAATTTCCCCGACGCACCGATCACTCGATGACAAGGCGCGACAATCGAAATAGGGTTCCGTCCGTTCGCTGCTCCCACTGCGCGCACTGCACTCGGATTGCCGATCTGCTCGGCTATCTGGCTGTACGTGCGGGTTTCCCCGAACGGAATGGTCAGCAAGGCGGCCCAGACCTTTTTCTGGAAATCAGTGCCGGCAAAATCCAGCTCCAGATCGAAGCAATTGCGCGTCCCGGCAAAATATTCTTGCAGTTGCCGCGCAGTTTGGATCAAGACCGGATTGTCCGGTGCCTCACTCATCGGCCCCAGACGCACGCGATTCGGTTTGTCGTTTTCCCAGAGGATGGCTGCCAGTCGTGAACCGTTCGCGACCAGCTTCAGCTCGCCGACCGGCGAGGGCAGGGTGATGAACGTGTAGGGCATCGGGGAGAACTCCGGATCGGCACGGTAACGGCGCCCAGCATACTGCCTGATCGGGGAGGCGCAAACCGCAAAGCCGACCATACTGCTTGTTGCTCTTGAAGCGTTCCCCTCTGTTTTGCACAGACCCTAAAAACAAAAAAGAGATCGACTCATGAAGTACGAACCTTTGGCCAAATCGCTGATAGCGACCTCACTGGCACTCAGCTGTCTCATGGCTCACGCCGCCTCGGTGGCGCCGGTCGCGGCGGAAAACGGCATGGTGGTCACCGCGCAACATCTGGCCACGCATGTCGGCGTCGATGTGTTGAAAAGCGGCGGTAACGCCGTCGATGCGGCAGTCGCGGTGGGTTATGCGCTGGCGGTGGTGTATCCCGCAGCGGGCAACCTGGGTGGCGGCGGATTCATGACCATTCAACTGGCGGACGGCCGCAAGACCTTCCTCGACTTCCGTGAAAAAGCCCCGCTGGCCGCGACGGCCAACATGTACCTGGACAAGGACGGCAACGTCATCCCGGATCTGAGCACCCGTGGCCACCTGGCGGTCGGTGTGCCGGGCACTGTCTCCGGCATGGAGATGGCGCTGAGCAAATACGGCACCAAACAGCGCAAGGAGATTATCGCCCCGGCGATCAAACTGGCTGAAGACGGTTTCGAATTGCAGCAGGGTGATGTCGAGCTGCTGGCATACGCCACTGATGTGTTCAAAAAGGACATTCGCGATTCCGGTTCGATCTTCCTGAGCAATGGCGAGCCGATGCAGGTCGGGCAGAAACTGGTGCAGAAAGACCTCGCGAAAACCCTGCGCACTATCTCTGAGAAAGGCGCCGACGGTTTCTATAAAGGCTGGGTGGCGGACGCTATTGTCACCTCCAGTCAGGCCAACAAAGGCATCATCACCCAGGCCGACCTCGACAAATACAAGACCCGCGAACTGGCCCCGGTGGAATGCGATTACCGCGGCTACCACGTGGTCTCGGCGCCACCGCCAAGCTCGGGCGGGGTGGTGATCTGCCAGATCATGAACATTCTCGAAGGCTATCCGATGAAGGATCTGGGCTTCCATTCAGCCCAGGGCATGCACTATCAGATCGAAGCGATGCGCCACGCCTATGTCGATCGCAACAGCTACCTCGGCGATCCGGACTTCGTGAAGAACCCGATCGAGCATCTGCTCGACAAGAACTACGCGACCAAACTGCGCAATGCCATCCAGCCGCAAAAGGCCGGGGTGTCTGCCGAACTGAAGCCCGGTGTCGCCCCGCATGAAGGCAGCAACACTACGCACTATTCGATCGTCGACAAGTGGGGCAACGCCGTGTCGGTCACCTACACCCTCAACGACTGGTTCGGTGCCGGCGTGATGGCGAGCAAGACCGGGGTGATCCTCAACGACGAAATGGATGACTTCACTTCGAAAGTCGGCGTGCCGAACATGTACGGGCTGGTACAAGGTGAAGCCAATGCCATTGCTCCGGGCAAGGCGCCGCTGTCATCGATGAGTCCGACCATCGTCACCAAGGACGGCAAAGTGGTCATGGTGGTCGGCACGCCGGGCGGTAGCCGCATCATCACCGCCACCTTGCTGACCATGCTCAATGTCATCGACTACGGCATGGGCTTGCAGGAAGCGGTCGATGCGCCGCGCTTCCACCAACAATGGATGCCGGAAGAAACCAACCTCGAAGACTTCGCCGCCAGTCCCGACACGAAGAAAATCCTCGAGAGCTGGGGTCACAAGTTCGCCGGGCCGCAGGATGCCAACCACATTGCCGCGATCCTGGTGGGCGCGCCGTCGCTGGGGGGGAAACCGGTCGGCAAAAACCGCTTCTACGGCGCCAACGATCCACGGCGCAACACCGGGTTGTCACTGGGTTACTGAGAGGCGTAAAAAAAGGGGCGGACGCCAGTCCGTCCCTGTCTCAAAGAATGATCAAGGAAGGCTCATCATGACCACCGCATTACTGATCATCGACGTCCAGCGCGCCCTGTGCTCGGGCGAATACCAGTGCCACGATATTCACCGTGTGATCGACACCATCAACGACCTCAGCAACCGCGCCCGCAAAGCCGGGGTTCCAGTGGTGCTGATTCAGCATGAGGAAAAGGACAGCCCGCTGGCCCATGGTGCCGAAGGCTGGCAACTGGCCGAAGGGCTTGAGACATCCCCGCAAGATCTGCGCGTGCGCAAAACCACCCCGGATTCGTTCTATCAAACCGAGCTGGGCAAATTACTGCCGACCGAAGATTTCGAGCGATTGGTGATCTGCGGCCTGCAAACCGACTATTGCGTCAACGCCACCGTGCGCCAGGCCCATCAACTGGGCTACGACGTGGTACTCGCCGCAGACGCCCATTCCACCCTCGACAACGGCAACATGAGCGCCGAAGACATCATCGCCGAACACAACAAGGATCTGGCGCACCTGACCGGCTCGGTGGCGCGGATCGATGTCAAACCTGCCTCGGACATTGCGTTCTAACTCCGATGTCCTGTGGGCTCCCACAGGGAAATGCGGAGGCTGGCTGGAACCTGGGTGTCCAGCGAGGATTTCCGTCAGCGGCACTGGCATACTGCGCGCCGCCTGAAGAATGGAATCTGTCGATGTTCGCTTTCACCCTCCGTCACGCCTTGGCGCTGACCACCCTCGCGTTTGCCTGCGTCAGCCATGCCAGCAGTTTCGATTGCGCCAGCGCCTCGAGCAAAACCGAAAAAACCATTTGCGCCGATCCGTATCTGTCGCAACTCGATGAGCAACTGGCCGAGCGCTGGCGCTCGACCCTGGCCAAGGTCCCCGACCCAAAGGCGCTCAAGATTGATCAACGGCAGTGGCTGAAAAGCCGCAACGCCTGTGGCGCGCTGACTGCCTGTTTGCGTCGTCAGTACCTGATGCGTCTGGCCGAACTGGAACACGCGACTCAGCCATTCAGTTGGGACGCGACCTGGCAACTCATTCCGCCGGGAACATCAACGGCAGCCACCCTGACAACCCGACGTCAGGATGCCACGCACATCGCCTTCGACATCACGGCGGGAGAGGGTGCCAACTCCGGGGATCTGGAGGGAGTCGCCACCCTTGATGGCGATGAAGCCCGTTACACAGAAGGCGAATGCAGTCTGAGTTTTACGCCGATCAACGGTGTGCTGGACATCTCGCAAGTCACTGCCGGTGGCTATTGCAGCGCCGGAATGGGCGTGTATTACACCGGACGCTTCGTCGCCTCAGCGCAGCCGTTGGCGCTGGATTACGACATGCTCAGCCTTGGTCTGGCGCGAACCCCAGAAGAAAACCAGGCGCTGCACACGCTGCTCAAGGACGATTATCAGAGGGTGGTGGAGTTATCCGGCTCCTTGATGACCGGTGAGCCTTCAACCGATGTGCCGGACAGTCAGGTCGCGGAAATGTTTATGCGTGGGCTGGGCGGCACCGGCATTGTCATGCGTTCAACCGGTGCGCGCTTCTGGGTGCTGGTACAGACTTACGATACAGGCCACGCGCGCTTGCGTTACTACACCAACGCGGCGCAATGGAAAACCCGTCTACCCGAAGCCCTGCAAGCCTGGAATGAACGCAAGAAGAGCTACCAGGATCTCCCCGTTGACTTCATGCCCTGACGGCACACTCAAGTCGCAAACAAAACCCCACGAATCTCCCCAACACGCGGCGCTACCACCACGCCCTCCAGCACCATTCGCGTAATCGTCTCCGCCGCTGTCTGATAGTCCTCATCCAGCGGCACCTCGCGCTCCATGATCCGGCCCATCTGCCAGCCGATATTGGTGTAGGTGCGGGTTGCCGACCAGATGAACAGCATCAGATGTTCAGGGTCGACCGGTGCCAGCAAGCCGCGGTCGATCCAGCTGCGCAGGCACTCGACGTTGCGTCGTGCTTCGGCGTGCAACAGATCGCGGCATTCATCCGGCAACTGCCGCCCACCGAGCAGCAATTCACCGCTGAACACCTTGGCAATCGCCGGGTGTTCGCGGGCGATACGAATACGTGCGGCGACATAAGAGCGCAAGCCAATCAGTGGATCATCGCTTTCACGCAGCACCGCTGAAGCTTCCAGCAGCGGCTCGACAAAACCCAACAGCACTTTGCCGTAAAGGTTTTCCTTGGACTGGAAGTAGTAATACAGATTGGCCTTGGGCACCCCGGCACGGGCCGCGATGTCGCGGGTCTGGGTGGCGTCGAAGCCCTTGGCGGCGAATTCTTCACTGGCCGCGGCAAGGATCAACTGTTCGTTGCGGACTCGGATAGCGCTCATGGACACACGAAAGTAAAAGACGGCATGGACAGATTCTGGCGATTTCGGTTTCGCAATATACAAAACTATATAGCGGTTAAGCCAGTACACTTGACGGACAGCGCTATGCTGATTCGATCATTTATGCAGGCGAGGAGGGGATATGACTATTCGGGCACTGCGGGCGAACATGACCCATCTGGACGCGGTGGCGTTGCTGTTCGACGCCTACCGAGGGTTCTATGAACAACCATCGAACCTTGAGCAATCGCGCGCGTTTATCGCCGAGCGCATGGCGGGCAACGAATCCGCGATTTTTCTCGCTGAGGATGAACGCGGTGAAGCGCTGGGTTTTGTGCAGTTGTACCCGACGTTTTCGTCCATCGACGCCCACCGCACCTGGTTGCTGAGCGATCTGTTCACCGCCCCGGCCGCCCGTGGTCGTGGCGTCGGCAGGCTGTTGATGAACACCGCTCGCGATTTCGCCGTTGAGACGGGCGCCAAAGGTCTGGTGCTGGAAACAGCGACCGACAACTTCACCGCGCAAGGTTTGTACGAGTCGCTGGGGTATGTGCGAGACACGGGTTACTACACTTACTTGCTCGATTTGCGCCAAGGCTGAGTCGACATTTTTGTTTTTTCTCTTTCCCCAAGCGCCGGCACTCTCTAGAATCCGCCCGGCTTCCGAAATGGAGGCTCATTGCCATCATGCGGTGTGATTCATATAGGGACGAACATCATGCAATTCGGGAAAATTCTGGCGCTGGGGCTGGTACTTGCGCTGGGCGGTTGTGCCAGCTTCACCAAAGACGAAGTGGCGCCGGTGACAATGCCGTCGATGGCCAGTTACGCCAACAAGCCTAACGTCTATGTCGATTTCGATTTCTATCAGGGCGAGCCGAAAAGCGCTTCGGCCGTAGAGGTGCCGCAGGCACGTGACCAGCTCAAGCCGGAGCTGCAAAAGATTCTGACTGATTCCGGTCTGTTCGGTCGTGTCACGCTGGACGAGTTCCAGAAGCAACCGGGCGACTACAGCCTGCGTCTGAAGATGTACAACCATCCGCCGAATGCCGGTTCGATGGTGCTGGGTTTCATCAGTGGTTTCAGCCTGGGGGTGATCCCGGCGTACGGCACCGACCAATACACCATGAGTCTGGAAGCCGTGGACGGAACAGGTCAGGCCCTGACCACCGCGAGCAACCACGATGCGATCGGCACCTGGGTCGGCATCTGGTTCATTCCGCTGATGGGCAATACCCCGAAGGCGGCGGTCAACGACACCTTCGCCCGTCAGGTCAACGCGCTGCTCAAGCAAATGATCGACAACAAGAACCTCAAGTACTCAGCGCTCGACACCCGTATTCCACGGGCGTGACGCGAAAAAAAGAGCCGCAATCGCGGCTCTTTTTTTACCCTTATTTCAGGGCCTGGATGAACTGCGGATCGCTGTACAGATCCTTCAGCAAATCACGCAACATCGGGTTGTAAGCGTTGACCGCGTTCGGGATCGCAATGAAACCGAAGAAGCTGCTGCTCCACTGGCTACTGACATCCTTGGTCGCGTCGTACACCACATCATTGCCATTGAGCAGGGTGAAACGTGCAGCAAGCTTGCCGTTACCTGTGCCCATGCCAGCGGTCATTTCATTCTTCACCACGAGCACTTTCAACTGGCGCTGAGCTTGCGGATCGAGCAGACCGGCCTTGCGCAGTTCTTCGGTGATCGCGTCCTGAATGTGCGCCGGGATGCTGCCGGACGGTGAGCGGATCGGGTTGGCGCGGACCATCAGCGAGCCTTCACCGGTTTCGGCGGTGACTTGAGGATTGCTGATCGCGTGCAGCGGCGGGGTCTGCTTGAGCTTCTGGACGTTTTCGTAACTCGGCTCGTAGCGAGTCATGGTCATGCCACAGCCTTGCAGCAAAAACGCCAGCATCGGGATCAACAACAGAGACTTCTTCACGGCAGTTCCTTGCGTGGGAATGTAGGGGGCGCGAATTATGGGCAGAGTGCCATCATCGAGCAACCGTGTTTACTCACTCGCAGGAAACATTTTTTCGATGGGCGATATCAGCCTCACTCCGCCAGTAACTTCTCTATTTGCGCCAGTTCCCAAGTGCTGAGCAAACTCACCGGATCGGTGCCGTAACGCTGCCAGGTTTCCAGCGCACCTTCGCGGCCATCGCCATCACAAGCAAATTCACAGTGATGCAATCGTTGACCTTCAAAATCCAGCACCAGGTACCAGCCTTCGATATCGATCGCAATGAGTCCGGCCTCGGCAGGCGCCTCGGACACCTTCAACGCAAGCACACCGAGTGCGGCCTCACGCAGTCGTTGGCAAACCTCGCGGGCGCTCAGAAAAGACGACATGTTCAGACTCGATAGATAGGGAGCGCGTCAGCATAAAGCGCATGTCGACAGGTGTCAGCGATCACTGGCCCGATCCCGGACAATTCCGTAACATCCGCCACCCGCTTTTTGTGAACATCGCAGGCCGTGCTCATCGGCCGCTCAATCAGGTAAGCCATGAAACCGATCCGTCTGCGCGCCGATGTCCTGGCCGGACTCACCACCTCGTTTGCCCTGTTGCCCGAATGCATTGCGTTTGCGCTGGTGGCGCACCTCAATCCACTGATGGGCCTGTATGGCGCCTTCATCATTTGTACGCTGACCGCGCTGTTTGGTGGTCGGCCGGGGATGGTCTCCGGCGCGGCGGGTTCAATGGCGGTGGTGATCGTGGCGCTGGTGGTGCAACACGGTGTGCAGTATCTGCTGGCGACCGTGCTGCTGGGCGGGCTGATCATGATGGCCTTCGGGCTATTGCGGTTGGGCAAACTGGTGCGCATGGTGCCGCACCCGGTGATGCTCGGCTTCGTCAACGGCCTGGCAATCATCATTGCGCTGGCGCAACTGGAACATTTCAAAAGTGGTGAACAGTGGCTCAGCGGTACGCCGCTGTACCTGATGACCGGGCTGGTGGTGCTGACCATGGCCATCGTCTACATCCTGCCGCGCCTGACCCGTGCGGTGCCGCCAGCGCTGGTGGCCATTCTCGGTGTGGGCCTGCTGGTTTATCTGTTCGGGTTGCCGACTCGCACCCTCGGCGACATGGCGCACATCGCCGGCGGCTTGCCGACCCTGGCATTGCCCGAGATTCCGTGGACCCTGCAAACCCTGAGCATCATCGCTCCGTACGCCATCCTGATGGCGCTGGTCGGCCTGCTGGAAACCCTGCTGACGCTGAACCTCACCGACGAAATCACCGAAACCCGTGGCTACCCGGATCGCGAGTGTGTAGCGCTGGGCGCGGCGAACATGGTCTCGGGCGCATTCGGCGGCATGGGCGGCTGCGCAATGATCGGCCAGACTGTGATCAACCTCAGTTCCGGCGGACGCGGGCGTTTGTCCGGCGTGGTGGCGGGCGTGCTGATTCTGTTGTTCATCCTGTTTCTGTCGCCGCTGATCGAGCGCATTCCGCTGGCGGCGCTGGTCGGCGTGATGTTCGTGGTGTCGCAGCAGACGTTCGCCTGGGCCTCGCTGCGGGTGGTGAACAAGGTGCCGCTCAACGATGTGCTGGTGATCATCGCCGTGACCACCATCACGGTGTTCACCGATCTGGCCACGGCGGTGCTGTGCGGCATCATCATCGCCGCGCTGAATTTCGCCTGGCAGCAGGCGCGTGAACTGTATGCCGATGAGCATCTGGAGGCCGATGGCAGCAAGCACTATCGCCTGCACGGCACGTTGTTCTTCGCCTCGACCACGCCGTTCCTCAACCAGTTCGACCCGGCCAATGATCCGGCGAGGGTGACGCTGGATTGCCGGCATTTGAGCTTCGTCGACTACTCGGCAATCGCTGCGCTGAAAACCCTGCGCGAACGCTACGCCAAGGCCGGCAAGGATTTGCAGGTGTTTCATCTGTCGGAACGCTGCAAGAAACTGCTTAAACGCGCGGGCGTCGATCACGACTGATCACTGTGCCCCCCGTGTAGGAGCTGCCGAAGGCTGCGATCTGTTGATCTTGAAATCCTCAAGATCAACAGATCGCAGCCTCGTTTCACTCGACAGCTCCTACAAAGGAAGGGGGCAGTCTCAGATCGCCGGGAAGTCGATTTCGGTCAGCGCCGTGTTGTTCAGGTAGTTGGTCAGGGTCTGCACCGCCACCAGCGCAATCACTTCAATGATTTTGCTGTCGTCGATCCCGGCGGCGCGGGCGGCGGCGATTTGCTCGTCGCTCAAGTGGCCGCGAGTTTGCGTCAGTTGATAGGCGAGGGCGGCGTAAGCGTTGAGTTCGCCTTGACGCGCCGCGACGATGTCCTGCGCTGACAGCCCGGATTTACCGGCAAACAAGGTGTGCGCCGCCAGGCAATAATCGCAACCGTTGACCTGCGATGTGGCGAGGTACACCGCTTCTTTTTCCTTGGCGCTCAGCGAAGATTTACCGAGGAGCGCCGAGGCTTGAACGTAGGTATCAAGGGCCACCGGGGCCTTGGCCAAAGTGGCGAACAGGTTCGGCAGAAAACCGATTTTCTTCTTCACGCCTTCCAGTACCGTGCGGGTGGCGTCGGTGGCGGTGTCGAGGCTGATAGCGTTGATGCGGCTCATGATGACTCTCCGAAATCCGGTGCGAAGTGCGCCGGCGATGGAGCTCATGTTATTGAGCGTGGCTGGTGCTTTGGCGGCATATCGTCGAGGATATGCGACAGATCGTCCAGAACTGCCCCGGGAGTCACCATGGATCGCCTGTCTACACTGCTCAGTCATTTCGGCGTCAATGCCGGCACCTTCCACAGCGGCGAGTTCTGCGGTATCAGCGTGCATGAGGGCGAGCCGAGTGGGCATGTGCACCTGTTGCAGGCGGGTGAGCTGCTGCTCAAACCCGGAAATGAACGCGAGATTCGCCTGACCGAGCCTTCGCTGATTTTCTTCCCCCGACCGTTTGCCCACCGAATGTCGGCCGACGAGGCCATGGACACGAAACTGGTGTGCGCGTCGCTGACATTCGACGGCGGCTCAGGCAATGCCTTGGCGGCGGCGTTGCCGGATTATCTGGTGCTCAAACTGACCGACATTCCAGAGTTGAGTAGTACGCTGGAATGGCTGTTCAAGGAAGCGTTCGAGGGTCATTGCGGGCGTATGGCGGTGATGGATCGTTTGTTCGAATTGCTGGTGATTCTGTTGTTGCGGCACCTCATCAGCAGCCGTGATCAGCAACCGGGGATGATGGCCGGGCTGGCCGATCCGCGCTTGTCCCGGGCCTTGAACCTGATTCACGAGCAACCGGCGAAACCCTGGAGCGTGGCGGATCTGGCCAGCGCCGCCAACCTCTCGCGCGCCGGGTTTGCCGAGCAGTTTCGCCGCGTCGTCGGCCAGACGCCGGCCGATTACCTGCTGAGCTGGCGGGTCAGCCTGGCGCAGAAACGCCTGCGCGAAGGCAAGCCGATTGCGTTGATTGCCGATGAAGTCGGTTATGAAAGTTCCTCGGCGCTGGCCCGGGCCTTTCGGCGCAAAACCGGGCTCAGTCCTCGGGAGTGGAAGGCAGGACTCTAACGCTTATCGGGCAAATTTCTTCGCCCCGGCCACGCACAGAATCACGCCCAATGTCACTGCAAGCATGCCGACGCTGACGTGTTCATGCAGCAGTGTCGCGGCCAATGCCAAGCCGAAAAACGGTTGCAGCAACTGCAACTGGCCGACCGCCGCGATTCCGCCTTGGGCCAGACCGCGATACCAGAACACAAAGCCGATCAACATGCTGAACAGTGACACGTAAGCCAGACACAGCCACGCCGACAGGCTGATTTGTCTGAAGGAGGCGGGCGCCAGCCACAGACTCGACAGCGCCATGACCGGTAACGACAACACCAGCGCCCAGCAAATCACCTGCCAGCCACCGAGGGTTCGTGACAGCTTTGCGCCTTCGGCGTAACCGAGGCCGCAGGCCAGAATCGCCGCGAGCATCAGCAGGTCGCCTGTGGGTGAGGCGGTCAGGCCCTGAGCCAGTGCGTAACCCACCACCAAAGAACTGCCAAGCAACGAGAATATCCAGAACACCGGGCGCGGACGTTCGCCACCGCGCAGCACGCCGAAAATCGCCGTTGCCAGAGGCAGTAATCCGACAAAGACAATCGAATGTGCCGACGTCACGTGTTGCAGCGCCAATGCGGTCAGCAGCGGGAAACCCAGCACCACGCCCAGCGCGACGATCAACAGCGACAGCCACTGGCTGCGTGCCGGGCGCCGTTCGCGAAACAGCCACAGCAGCATCACCGCCAGCACCCCGGCGATGGCGGCGCGGACAACGGTGAGAAACACCGGGTCGAATTCCAGCACCGCCAGACGTGTGGCCGGTAGCGAGCCGCTGAAGATCACCACGCCAATAAAGCCATTGATCCAGCCGCTGGTTTTTTCCAGGGCCGGGGTGCTCAGGTTTGAAGTCCGTTCCATACACAGTCGCGCTCAAGGTGGGGTTGCTTTTGAGTCATGCTGGGGCCGAGAATCGAGACAATCAAATAATTGTCATGGATACATCCCGAGATGCCGCGCTCCCGCTACAAGACCCTTGTTGACACTTTCGCGGCGGACATCCGTTCGGGGCGTCTGGTCCCCGGCACGCGCTTGCCGACCCATCGGCAACTGGCCGTCAGCGAAGGGCTGGCGCTGGTCACGGCTTCGCGGGTCTACGCCGAACTGGAGGCCATGGGCCTGGTCAGCGGCGAAACCGGGCGCGGCACCTTTGTCCGGGAAACCTCGCTGTCGCCGGGGCAGGGCATCGATCAGAAGGACGTGGCGGTCGGCATGATCGACCTCAACTTCAACTACCCGTCATTGCCGGGGCAGGCCGATCTGCTGCGCACGGCGTTGCGGCAATTGGCGTTGTCCGGCGACCTGGAGTCGCTGCTGCGTTATCAGCCCCACGCCGGTCGCCAGCACGAGCGAGCTTCGGTCGCACGACATCTGCTGTCGCGTGGCGTGAGTGTCGAGGCCGAGCAAGTGCTGATCGTCAACGGTGCTCAGCAAGGGCTGGCGGTGACGCTGATGGCATTGCTCAAACCGGGTGATGTGATTGCGGCGGATGCGCTGACTTATTCCGGGTTCAAGGTTCTGGCCGAGGCGCTGCACCTGGAAGTGGTGGCGATTCCATTCAACGATCAGGGGCCTGACCTGGCGTCGCTGGAAAAGCTCTGCCGCCGCCGCTCGGTGCGTGCCGTTTACAGCATGCCGACCCTGCACAATCCACTGGGCTGGGTGATGTCGATCGAGCAGCGGGAGCAACTGGTGTCGATCGCCCGCCGGCATGATCTGACCCTCATCGAAGATGCGGCCTACGCGTTTCTCGTGGAAAACCCACCGCGGACATTGATCGACCTTGCGCCGGAGCGCACGGTGTATGTTTCGGGTCTTTCGAAGAATATCGCCACCGGCCTGCGCGTCGGCTTCATCGCCGCGCCCCCACCGATGGTGCCGGCACTGGAACGCATCATTCGCGCGACCACCTGGAACACACCGGGGGTGATGACGGCGATGGCGTGCGGCTGGCTCGATGACGGCACAGTCATCCTGCTTGAAGAGCAAAAACGCAACGACGCCAAGGCTCGTCAAGCGTTGGCCGCCGAGCTGCTCAAGGGGCTGGACTGCATCGGACACCCGTCCTCCTACTTCGTATGGCTGCCACTGCCGGAAGATGTGCGCGCCGATCAGATCGTCGTGGAATTGATGCAAGAACAGATTTCAGTGACCACCGCCGAACCCTTTTCAGTGGCGCCGCACGTCCCGCATGCGATTCGCCTGGCGCTGGGCTCGGTGGACATGGCGGTGTTGCGTCAGGCCTTGATCACCGTCAGAAAAGTCATCGCCGCTTACCTGTAAAACCCGACCCTGTGGCGAGGGAGCAAGCTCCCTCGCCACAAAGTGTTAGCCTTGCCCCAATTGCAATACACCGCTCTGGATCGTCAGATGAAAACAAACGCTTCACTGTCCCTCGCCTTGATCTTCACCGCTGGCCTGCTCAGCACAGCCGCCCATGCAGCGGGTGACCCCGAAGCCGGCGCGAAAATCTTCCCGCGCCTGTGCGGCGGTTGCCATCAAGTCGGCGAGTCCGCCCGTCCTGGATTCGGCCCACAACTCAACGGCATCATCGGCCGACCCGCCGGGACCTCGGCGAACTACGTGTATTCCGATGCGATGAAAAACTCCGGTGTGACATGGGATCGCGAAAAGCTGCGGGCTTATCTGAAAGATCCCAAAGGTGTGGTCCCCGGCACCCGAATGATTTTCTGGGGCCTGAGTGATGAGGAAAAGCTCGATAATCTGTTGGCTTACTTGCAGGGTTTTCAAGCGCAGTAGGGCGCGATTCTCGCCGCCATATGTTCTGGAGACCGCTGAGATAGACGGTCGGGAGTCTGCTAGAGTCCATGTTTTTTGAATAAGACAGGCGCTACACGGTCATGCATGTTCGAAGCCTTCGATTTTCCTCCATACGCCAATTGAACGTCCGGCCCAAGCCGCCCAAAGGGAATTCCGGTACACAACAACACATTGATGTCATGGAACGCATCGACCTGACTGATATCAATGTCTTCATAGGCAGTAACGGTGCGGGTAAATCTACAGTCATCGACATGGTCAGGGCGCTGGCCTGTCCTCAACTATTGCCCAACCTTTATACCGAGAATGCTTTTTCAGGCGTTTTTTCTGGATTCTCCGTTTCTTTTGACAAGATCGATTACTCATACAAGTTTGAGCCCGTCGCCCCGGACTATGACTCTGTGATGTGCCAGATGCTGAGTCGAACAGATCGTAAAGCAGACTCCACGCAAGTAAAAAAAGAAAAAATCCCCCGTGTTCTCGCCGCCGGCCAGAGCATTCAAACGCCTCCGGCAGAGGGCGTCGTTGTCAGGTATCTGCACGGTGGTGGCACGCTCCCTGTCGATGCCGATGCAATGCTGTTGTTGAATGATCTGGGGCCAATGTTGACCGGTGCGGTCGACTGGAATACCTACAAGGGCAGATTGCCCCCACCAAAGAACGGCGGCGCGCTGCAAAAGAAGGATGCGCAAACCCTTCAGGTGTTCCTGGCTGACAGCGCTGCTGATGAGTTACCACTTTCGCCACACAGCCTGCCCGTGGAGTCTTTTCCGTCGGGTTGGAAGGCTTACGCGGCGGTAATGAAATGGCTCAACGATATTCCGCGAGGAGGGATCGCCTTGCTGGAAGAACCCGAATCACATCTGCATCCCCATTTTCAGCGCTTGCTGTTTGCATCGATCGCTGAGCGGGTCAAGACAGAGCATTTGCAACTGTTGATGACCACCCATTCTTCTGCGCTGATCAACGCAGCGGCTGAATTGAATGGCAAACCCGCAGTAAAAATATTCCAGATGCATGATGGTCAGGTACTGTCGGCTGACATTGGCCAAGTGCTCGATCAACTGGGCTATCGCGCCTCGGATCTGCTTCAGGCCAACAGTGTGATCTGGGTGGAAGGGCCGTCCGATCGTATTTACCTCAATTGGTGGATTCGCCATAAACGCCAGGATTTCATCGAGGGAGTTCATTACTCGATAATGTTTTATGGCGGGCGTTTGTTCAGTCACCTATCCGCTGAAACGGAGCCGCTGGCTGACCTGATCAAGTTGAAAAAACTCAACCGCCACTCCGCCATCATGTTTGACAGCGATAAAGAAGCCCCCCACGTCAAGCTCAACCGCACCAAGGAGCGACTAAAAAAGGAGTTTTCCGGAACGGCCGCAAATCCGGGTTTTGCCTGGGTGACTGAAGGTCGTGAAATTGAAAACTATCTGGACGAAACTCAATTCAAAAAAAGCCTGAAGGCACAGCACAAAAATGTGCACAAGTTTTCCGCCACAGGTATTTGGGAGAACTGGCTTAAATATGAAGTTGCGCAACCGGCGCCCAATGCAAAATCGAAGGTTCTCGGGCGCAGTGGAAATAAAGTTGCCGTGGCGAGCCGATATATCAAGAAGTGGAAGGTGGACTTCACGATATTGGATCTCGACAGTCAGGTAACCCGGTTGTGTGAATTTATCGACCGGGCGAATCGTTGAAGTAACGTTTCATACCGATTGCCAAGAGGCGGTGCAACTCACGCCGCCTCTACCTGGACATGGCTCGCGAACCATTGCAGGACTTTTGTGCAGGCAGGATGCCCAGCCGCCGAAGACAGCAGGCACATTGCGTAAACTCCGCCGGTCTTCAATGGCTCACCAAACGGCACCACCAACACGCCACGCTCGATCGACTCCGCCGCGAGCGTCATATCCGTCACCGCCACACCCAATCCCCGCGCCGCCGCATCCAGTGCCAATTCATCCAGGTTAAACGGAATGTGCCGGTAATCTTCCAGTGGTTTTCCGCCATTTGCTCCCAGCCATTCGATCCAGGCTTGCCGGTCTGCCGAACGATGCAGCAAGGCAAAGCGCAACAGTTCGTCTACCGAGCGTGGCGCGTTTGTCAGGTTGGGTGAACACACCGGCACCAGCATTTCCTCGAACAGTGTCAGGCAATCCGCATCACTCGATGGCTGCGGCAGATAGAGAATGTACGCATCACTGTCGTTGCCTGGCTCGACGACCTCAGTGGCGACGGTTTCGATCGCCAGCGAAATCTCTGGATGACTCAGATAGAACTCGCTGAGTTTCGGCAGTAGCCAACGCACCGCCAGCGATACGTGCATGCGTATGCGAAACGGACGCTTCTGCGGGGCGAGGCGTTCTTCGAGGGTTTTCAGTTGTTCAAGGATGCTGCGGGCGCTGGCCAGCACCTGTTCGCCCTCCGGAGTCAGACGCAGGTTACGGCTGGTCCTGATGAACAGCGCGACGTTGAAGTGGCTTTCCAGTTGCTGGATCTGCCGGCTCACAGCGCTTTGGGTCAGGCACAACGTTTGCGCAGCGCTGGTGAAACTGCCGCATCGGGCAACTTCGACCAAGGCTTGCATGGCTTGCAGAGAGGGTACGTGGCGAATGTTATCCATGCGTTTTCAGAATGGCTCGATGATTTTATAGCGTTGGTCGGTCAAGCAAAGACCTAATAGATTCTAGTTCTGGCGGTGATCTTCTCAAGCTGGCCATGCGATTCACGCATGTCATCGATTCAGAAGCAAGCCGCAGAACGACAGTCGAAAGAGGTGGTGCATGGAAAACGTATGTGGCTGGATCGCGCAGGCCGGAAGTTCACCGGAACGCGGTCGCCTGAGTGGCGTGCAAAAAGCCGACTGGCTGGTAATTGGCGGCGGGATCACCGGTCTCAGCGCCGCGCACACCCTGGCCGAAATGCACCCTCAGGCGCGCATCGTGGTGGTTGATCGGCAACGGGCAGCACAAGGTGCTTCGGCGCGTAACTCGGGTTTTGTCGTGGCTCACGAACATCCGGCGCACAACGAGCTGATCGGCGCTCAGGGCTTTGCCGGGTTTGAAGTCGACACAATGATTTCCCGTGCCGCCAGCGAAGAAGTACGCCAGCGCATCGCTCGCCATGCCATCGACTGCGACTTTCGTGACAGCGGCTATTACTTCGCGGTCAGCGACCGGGCCAAGCTCGATCATGTCGACGCCAAACTGGCGACGTTGCGCGCCCTCGGTGCCCGTGCAGAGTTTGTGCAAGGCGCGGCACTTGCGCACAAACTCGGTACCCGCCATTACGAAGCGGCAATCTGGTGCGGCCATGGCAACGCGTTGCTGCAACCGGCCCGATACGTGAAAGGTTTGCTCAACGCATTGCCGGGCAACATCACCGTTTACGAAAACACTGACATCACCGGTATCGAGCGCTTGAGCCAGGGACGGCTGCGAGCCAATGCGGTGGATGGCAGCATCGAAACCAAGCAGATTCTGGTGTGCCTGAACGCGTTCATTCCGCGGGTCGGAATCGCCGACAGCGCCACGTTCCCGATGGAACTCAGCGCCAGCCTCACACGCCCGCTCAGCGATCAGGAGTTTCAGGCCATCGGCGCAGTGGAACCTTGGGGCGTGCTGTCGACCCGACCTCTCGGCGCCACGGTGCGGCTGACCCCGGATCGTCGGGTGATGATTCGCAACACCGCCGAATACCGCACGCGAGACCTGTCCAGCAGTGAACTGGCGATACGCCGGCAACACCATGTTCGTGGCTTGCAGCGGCGTTTTCCGTTTCTCGGCGAGCAAGACATTCAATACACCTGGACCGGCCATTTGAGCGCAAGCCGCAGCGGCCAGGCGTTTTTCGACCGGGTCGAGGAGGGCGTGTTTGCCGTGGCCGGCTGCAATGGTTCGGGCGTGGCGCGCGGGACTTTGTGGGGGCGGTTGCTGGCGGAACTGGCTTCTGGTGCTGACTCGCCGCTGCTGCAAGCGGTGATGCAACGGGCCGAGCCCGGTTGGCTGCCACCGCGACCGTTCTTTGACATCGGTGCCATGCTTCGCATGCGCGTGGAGGCGGTCAGGGCCAGAACAGAGATCTGAAAATCCCGCAAATCGTACAAGAACAAAAGCCACTCAAAACAGGTGATAGAACATGCGCATCCAGCCACTTTCCCTGGCGGTCGTACTCGCTGCGAGTTCGGCGACCGCTCACGCCGATGAAACGGTCAACATTTCCAACTGGAACAGTTACATCGCGCCAGACACTCTGGCCAACTTCACCCAGACCACGGGTATCAAGACCACTTACGACATCCACGACAGTAACGAAGTGCTGGAGTCAAAGTTGATGACCGGCAATACCGGTTACGACGTCGTCAGCCCTTCGAACCACTTTCTGTCGCGGCTGATCAAGGCCGGGGCGATTCAGAAACTGGACAAGTCGCAACTGCCGAACTGGAAAAACCTCGACCCGCTGTTGATGCAGAAACTTGAAGTCAACGACCCCGGCAACCAGTACGGCTATCCCTACATGTGGGGCACCGCCGGCATCGGTTACAACGTCGAGAAGATCAAGGCGATTTTCGGCAATACCGAAGTCACGCGCTCGTGGAATCTGTTGTTCGATGAGCAGAACATCAAGAAGCTGAGCCAGTGCGGTGTGGCGTTCATTGATAACCCGACC
This sequence comes from Pseudomonas sp. NPDC087598, assembly GCF_044743525.1. NCBI lineage: Bacteria > Pseudomonadati > Pseudomonadota > Gammaproteobacteria > Pseudomonadales > Pseudomonadaceae > Pseudomonas > Pseudomonas sp. NPDC087598. Next base: position 37,602 of record NZ_JBIUWQ010000010.1, read on the forward strand.
CAGGTATTGCCGATTACCCTCAACTATCTGGGCCTGCCGCCGCACAGTCATGAACCGGCGGACTACAAAAAGGCCGAGCAGGCCTTGTTGAAAATTCGCCCGTATATCCAGTACTTCCACGCTTCGAAATACATCAGTGATCTGGCCAACGGCAATGTCTGCGTGGTGATCGGCTTCAACGGCGATATCGTCCAGGCTGCGGCAAGTGCCAGGGAAGCGAAGAATGGTATCGATATCGCTTACTCGATCCCGGACGAGGGCACGACCTTGTGGTTCGACATGATGGTCATGCCCAAAAGCGCGCCCCATGAAAAGAACGGCTACACCTACATGAACTACCTGCTTGAACCCAAGGTGATCGCCAACATCAGCAACAGTATTCACTACGCCAACCCCAATGCGGCGGCCAATGAGTTTCTGAGTCCCGAGGTAAAAGAGGATGCGGCGATTTATCCACCGAAAAGCGTGATGGAAAAGTTGTTCACCGTAGAAGAGCTGCCGGCGACGATTGCACGGCTGACGACGCGGTTGTGGACCAAACTCAAAACCAACACCTGATCGACACACCCGCAGGCACTGCCGCAGCCTGCGATCTTTTGATGTCTAGTTACTGAAAATCAAAAGATCGCAGTCTGCGGCAGCGCCTACATTGGTGTAACGCGGCATTCTGGGCTATTGATGAAGGCTTGGCACATTGTCGGAATCAAGGAGCACACCGTGAAATTTTTTCTGTTGGCATCGCCTCTGTTGTTCGCTGCCGGAATGGCCCATGCCGCAATTCCGCAATTCAACGCCACATGCCCGGGCAAGATCGAAGTGCACGCCGATAACGGCGGGCCGATCTACATCAACGGCAAGCAGGGCACGTTGAAGAAGTTCAACGAGAACTACTTCGAAACCAAAGGCGCGGGCGTGACCATTTCCCTGAGCATCAATCCCGATGGTTCGCCGGCGGTCTCATACACCGGGAAGAAAAATGTCAACGGCATCTGCGAAGTGAAGGAGGGCTGATCACGCTACCTGATTGCGCCCCGCAGCTTTCGCTTGATAGAGCTGCTGGTCGGCGCGCTTGATCAGCGTCATCTGGTTATTGTCTGCTGGATCCGCCAGGCCGACGCCGATGCTCACCGTGACATTGCCGACGCCAGCGAAGTGGGCGTCGGCAACCGCCGTGCGGATTTTCTCGGCGACCACCTCCGGGGTGTCTGGCTTGGCGATTTCCGGCAGCAGCACGGCGAATTCCTCGCCGCCATAACGAGCGACGAAGTCCGTGGTGCGCAGGCTGGCTTGAATCAATTGCGCCAATTGCTGAAGCACCTCATCGCCCACGGCGTGACCGTGGCTGTCATTGATGTGTTTGAAGTGATCGGCATCGATCAACAGCAAGGCGAACGGCCGCCCTGTGCGTCGGGACAGCAAACTGTATTCGGTAATTTTTTCGTCGAAGCGACGACGGTTGTAAACGCCGGTCAAGGCATCGTGAGTCGCCAGACTGAGCAGTTCGGCGTTTGCTTGCATGAGAGCGGCGGTGCGTTGGGCCACCGTGGCTTCCAGTGAGGCATTGGCCTCCTGCAGCTCGCGTTCCTTGCCGAGCAACGATTGTGTCATCGCATCGATCGACTGGCCGAGCTGGGCGATTTCCCGTACCGGATGGTGTAACGGAAAGTGCGCGCCGGGCTGGTTGTCCTGCACCTGTTTGGCGGAACGCGCCAGTTGCTCGATCGGGCGACTCAGGTACAGCGCCAGGTAATACGCGACGAGGCCGAACACCAACGCAGCGAAGACGCCCAGCAACAGCAGCTTATAAAACAGCAGACGTGCCGGTTGCAGTGCGGTTTCCAGTGGTTGACGTACGGCGATCGACCACGACAGTGCCGTACTCGAAGGTGTTGGCACTGTGACCATGCTGGTCAGATAGCCGTTGCCCACCGACCAGCCCGGCGACGCCGAACCATTCGTGGCAAGTTGCTGGCCCATCAGAGCCTCCGGGTACAGCACTTTGCCGTCGTGATCGATGATCAGCGCTTCTATGTCCGGCGAGGTATTTTTATGCGAAAACGCCGCCGACTCGACGATCCGCGTCACCCAACTCCAGTGCGCATGGGCGCCCAATACACCGATGACCTGACCTTCGGCGTTATGGATCGGTGCGGCGAAATCGATGAAGCGCAGCGGTTCGCCGTTGGGCAACCCCGGCAGCAATTTGGCCAGCAACACCGCTTCGTGCGGATCACCGGTGTATTCGCCGCGCACACCGGCCTGAAACCACGGACGCGCTTGCACCGACTGACCGACCAGCAAACCATTGACCGCCTGATGCACTTTGCCTTCGGCATCGGTCACGCCCATCCACGCATACTCGGCACGCGCCTGCGTGCGCAGTTGCATGGACTTCAGAATCGCCGGGTTGTCCAGATCGCCACGCTCCAGATGCGGCGCCCGGCTGAGCAGATAAACCTCCAGTTGCCGCTCGCGCAACTGCTCTCCCAGCAAAGTCGCCGCCGAACGTGCGGTATTCAGCAACGCATTGCCGCTGGCCTGTTTCATCTGTTCGGTGGCGATATGGCCGACATAGAAACCGACACTCAACAGCGTCAGCAGGGATAAACCGGCAAACCAAAGGGTCAGGTGGCTGCGCAGACTGGCTTTGAGCATGGGCGGGCGAATTCTGTTTTAGAGTTGTGGCCGCATGGTATGCGTAATGGTCGGTGGGTGGCCAGTCGGCTGACACCGCCGGACTTTGTCGGACGTCGCACCGGGGTTTGTAATCCATGCGTGGTAGGCCGGCAGAAAAAAACCGGCTGATCAGGCCGGGCTTTTCCGTAGTCCTTATTAAGGGGTTGTTGGGCGAACACATAACTCGCCCGTGGCCCGCGTCAGGGCCAACTCATGCAGTGGATCACGGCTCAGCTCACTGCGCGCATCGGCCAGCCAGACCGGGCATTCGGGGTCATGTCGATAGGGCGCGAAATCTGAGTATTGCTGCAACAAGCGGCTTTGCAGTTCATCCAGACGCGGACGAATCTGTTTACCCAGATCCGGGCGCGGCGTGTCCGGTGCCGCACCGGCCGCATTCCACTGCGCGAGCAAACCGTATTGCACCAGTTTATTGGCCTCCATTTGAGCTGCGATCAACTGCGCGACATCCTCCGGGTCGAGCTTGTGTTCGCTGGCAAGCTTTCGGGCGTTGGCGATGACTTGCGCCTCACGCGGGCTGTCCTGAATCGGCTTGCCGCTGTCCCATTTGGTCAACGCGACGAGATCGCCGATGTTCAGGCGTTCGTTCAGTGTCATCAATAGCGGCTTCAGGGATTGAGGTGGCGCGGGGGGCGTGGCGGCCTGGACGCAAGTGGCTGACAGGATGAAGAGGGTACAGGTCAGCAGGTTTGGAAAGTGGGGCATGAACCGAGCCTCGATGGAAGATTTCTGGAAGGCGGGGTGTTTATCACAACCCGGAAAGGCAACCGAGCATAAACAACCTGAAATGTTAATTGCACCTCGCACCCAACTCACCGAAGCTATCCTTCATCAAGCCCCCGCCGTCGAGATGGACCTCAAGTCAATGCAAACCCCCGCCGCCATCAAACCCCTCTGGCAAACCTACCTGCTGTTTCTGGCGCCGATGGTGTTGTCCAATTTCCTGCAATCAATGTCAGGCACAGTCAACAGCATCTACATCGGGCAGATGCTCGGTACGCAAGCGTTGGCGGCGGTATCGGGGATGTTCCCCATCGTGTTTTTCTTTATTGCACTGGTGATCGGCCTCGGCGCGGGCGCGGGCGTGCTGATCGGTCAGGCGTGGGGCGCGCGCGAGCCGCACATGGTCAAAGCGATTGCCGGGGCGACGCTGTTGCTGGGCGTGTTGATCGGTCTGGTGGCGGCGGTGTTGGGCAGTGTGTTTGCGCGGCAGGCGTTGACCGGGTTGGGTACGCCGGCGGATGTGCTTGACGATGCGGTGGCGTATGCCCATGTGATGATGTGGATTTTGCCGTCGTTGCTGGTATTCGTGTTGTTCACGCAGTTGCTGCGCGGGGTCAGTGACACGTTGTCGCCATTGCTGGCGCTGATGGTGTCGACCTGTGTCGGGCTGGCGCTGACACCGGCGTTGATTCGGGGCTGGTTCGGTTTGCCGCAATTGGGGATTCAGAGCGCCGCGTATGCAGGGCTGGCGGGTAACCTGGCGGCGATGGCGTGGCTGGCGTGGCGGCTGATTCGCAAGGGCCATCCGCTGGCGCCGGACCGGGAGTTCTTTGCGGCGCTGCGGCTCGACGGGGCGATTCTTGGCAAGGTCCTGCGCATCGGTCTGCCGACCGGCGTGCAGATGATTGTGTTGTCACTGTCGGAGTTGGTGATTCTGGCGCTGGTCAACCAGCACGGATCGCAAGCGACAGCGGCCTATGGCGCGGTGACGCAGATCGTCAATTACGTGCAGTTCCCGGCGTTGTCGATTGCGATCACCGCGTCGATCCTGGGCGCACAGGCCATTGGCGCCGGGCGACTGGAGCGGATGGGGCCGATTCTGCGCACCGGTCTGTTGATCAATGTGTGCCTGACCGGCGGCCTGATTGTGCTGGGTTATCTGTTGTCGCACTGGTTGCTCGGGTTGTTCCTGACCGACGCTTCGACCCGGGCGATGGCCGAGCATTTGTTGCACATCATGCTGTGGAGCCTGCTGGTGTTCGGTTTCCAGGCGATCATCGGCGGGATCATGCGTGCCAGTGGCACGGTGCTGGTGCCGGTCGCGATTGCGATCATCTGTGTGGTCGGCGTGCAACTGCCGGCGGCGTATTGGCTGGACGGGCAGTTTGGTTTGCAAGGGGTATGGATGGCGTTCCCGGTGGCGTATCTCGGGATGCTGGTGTTGCAGACCTTGTATTACAAACTGGTCTGGCAGCATCAGAAAATCGAACGCCTGGTTTGATTCGTGTGGGGTGGCGTAACGGCGGGTTGTTTGCTTAAGTCAAACGAGTCCCTCGACGGCAAGCGCTGCCCGGAGAATCCCATGTCGATCCGATTGCTGCTGGCTGCCGCGTTTTGCCTGTGCGCCATGCCTTTCGCACAGGCTGTCGAATACACCCGGGTCAACACCACCGCCAGTCAGATCAGTTTCACCTACAACCAGATGGGCTCGCGGATGTATGGCACCTTCGGCAAGTTCGAGGCGACGCTGGACTTCAACACCGACAACCTCGACAACGCCCATACCACGTTGCGCATCGATCTCACCAGCATCGACGCGGGCAGCGCCGACGCCAATACCGAACTGGTGAAACCCGCATGGTTCGACACGGCGAAATATCCCGTCGCGGTATTCGAGTCGAGCCATTTCACTCGGGTGCGCGAAAACCATTATCTGATCGCCGGCCAGCTCACGCTCAAAGGCATTGCCCGCGAAGTTCAGGTGCCGGTGGAATTGAAGCCGGACAACGCCATCGGGATTTTCGACGGTGAGTTGGTGCTCAAGCGTGACGAGTTCGGCCTGGGCGCAGGGGAGTGGGCAGACACCGTGGTGTCGAAAGATATCAACATCAAGTTCAAGGTGGTGGCGCCACAGCAGTGACGCCCCACGCTCGGATCAATAGGCGCGCCAGTGCCCCGGCACCCAGCGCCATTGATTACCGCCCCAGCGGTAGTGACCGGCGACCCAGTGATAACCTGGCGCCGGCATCACCGGCACTACTTCAACCGGTGGCGGCGGGCGGTGCGGGCGGGCCGGTGCGACGACGCAACCGCTCAGGGTGATGGCCACCAGTGTGGCCGCGAGCAGCGATTTAACCGTTTTCGACATGGTGATGTTCCCGGTAAGTGACGTTTGCAGGCGAGCGTGTGATCAACGCACCCAGTGCCCTTCAACCCAGAACCAGTTCGGCCCGCGTGCCTGCCAGTGCCCCGGTTTCCAGCGGGCGCCGTGTCTCACCGGCTGCCAGTGGCCGGGCATCCATACGTAGCCACGACCTTCCCAGCGCCAATGGCCCTGATCCCAGACATATCCGGGACGCGGCCCCGGCATCACTTCCATGCGCATCGGCGGTGGTGCTTGCTGGACGATCACCACTTGTTGCGCAAACACTGGCGCGCTGGCTAGCGCCGCCAGCGTCAACGGCACCAGCAGCAAGGTTTTTCGCCATTTGGACAGCGAACGCAAAACGCTCATGACAACTCCTCAAGGCCTGCGTTGGAAAATCAACGCAGCTGAAGAATTGGACGCTGAAACGGCGAAAGATCCTGTTGGCGGCGGATGAAATTTTTGTCAGGAATTCGGCCTGCGTTTTCGCGGGCGACAAACAGCCGTCGGCTGTTCAGTCAGCACAATGCAGCCTGATCCGGCCTACAAGGTATGATGTCGCGGTTTTCCGCCGGAGTTCACCCGTCATGCCCCGCATCACCCATTACAAAACCCCATGCCCTGAGGGCGTCAACAGCCAGATTCTGCAAATGGTCGTCGACTACCTGACCGATATCAGTGCGGTGGGGCTCGGCCCGAGCAACCTGTTGTACAACGTCTATCAGTACGCGGTGGGCTATGAGGTGCATCTGTATCTGGAAGCGCTGAAAGGCGAGAAGGGTACCGAGGTGGAGTTGCTGGTCGCCACCGACGAGGAAGACCCGGAGCAGGTTATCGGTTTCCTCTTGTATCTACCGGTGCAGGGCGATTGGGAAGCCTGCAGCGTTGCCTACATGGCAGTGCGCGAAGGGCATCGGCGTCAGGGCGTGGCGCGCGCGATGATTGGCGAAATGCTGGGGCATTACCCGCACACCGAACTGGCTTGCACGGTCGGCAAAGTCCCGTATTTCGAGGCACTGGGGTTTGAGGTGATCGGCCAGCGTGAAACCCAGGTGCTGATGAGCACGCGGCATCACCGCAGCAATGGCTTGCGGGGATTTATCGACACTACGCCGATCTACCGTTCGCTGGAGGTGCAGCAGATTCATACCTATCTGCTGCAGAAGAACGGCAAGCGCGCCATGCTCGACGCCGAGAAACAGCGTGATCGGCATCTCGATCAGACCACCCGTCATACCGGAGAGTTTGTCCGTCAACGGCTCACCGTTCACTGATCCCCCAAAGCCCTTGTCGCCGAATTGCGCAGACAAAAAAAGAGCCTCAAAGCTCTTTGATGGGGAGGAAGTAGAGCCCGTGAGGCTCAAGAGGGGCATGAATCAAGGCGCGGGCTTGATTGGGGTTCAGAGCACCCGCGCCTACGCGGGGCTTGATGAGCAAAGCCGCCGCGCCACTCCATCCTAGGAGTGTGCCGGGGTGGCCTCAAGTACCGCCAGTCGCGCGGGCGGCGGCTCTTTCTACCATCGCCATGATGGTTTCATACAGCTCTTCACTGGCCTGATCAGCGCTGATTTCGTCGTTGGCTGCGGCGTGGGACAAGGCTTCCGCAGCGCCGAGCATCGCACGCAAAGCCGCTTGAGTGATCTGCCCGCCATTGGCATAGGGCGCCAGATCTTTGCGGCATTTTTCGAGGAAGATCGCCTCGTACTCTCGCTTGATCTTCTCCAGTTCCGGTGTACTAGCCAGCGCGGCGATGACGCCGGGAATCTCGTTGCCTTGCAGCAACACACAATCGACGTACGCCTTGGCGATCACTGACGCGGTGCTGATCAACGTCGGCTCGCAATTGGCGATGGCGGCGTCCATGACCAGTGTCTGTCGCGCATCGAAATCCCGGTACAGCGCCGCCAGCAATCCGGCGCGGGTGACAAAGTGGTCGTAAACCACCGGTTTGGTCACGCCAGCCTTTTCTGCCAGATAGCCGAGGGTCAGGGCGTCAGTGCCTTCGGCGCGAATGATCTGCCAGGCGATGTCGAGCAACTGGCGCAATCGATCTTCACGCGACAGGCGTTTGCGCGGTTGGGCGGGGGAATTCTGTTCGGACATTTCAGTGGTTGACATCGCTATATACCAAACGTAACTTACTGTTCGTAACCTACCAAGAGTATATAAGCCTTGTCAGGCAATCACCAACAGGAGATTTCCCATGCACACGTTGATTGTTGTCGCGCATCACGATCCTCGCTCATTGACTCATGGCGTGGCCGCGCAGATCGCCGAAGGTCTGACGCAGGCCGATCCGGACAATACCTTTGAGATCGCCGACCTTTACGCCGAAGGGTTCGAACCGCGTTTCGGCGCCGCCGATTTTGCCGTGCATCACCGCGAGGCACAGCCGCCCGCAGATGTGCTGGCGGAGCAGGCCCGTATTGATCGCGCCGACATACTGGTGCTGGTGTATCCGGTGTACTGGTGGTCGATGCCGGCGCTGCTCAAAGGCTGGATCGACCGGGTCTTCAGCAACGGCTGGGCGTTCGATTTCGGCGGCGACCTCAAGCATGTGAAGCTGCTGCAGCGCATGCGCGTGCACCTGGTCCAGCTCGCCGGGGCGGATGCGCGAACCTACGAGCGCCATGGCTATGGCGCGGCGATGAAGGCGCAGATCGAACACGGGATTTTCGATTACAGCGGGGCGAAGGTGCTGAGTTCGACGTTGCTGCCGGAGTCGGAGTTGCGTGATCCCGCACAGCAACTGAGTGTCGCCCGCGAACTCGGCACCCAAATGGCCAGGTAACCTCGTGTAGGAGCGCGTGTTAGCGCGAGCCTGGCCAGCCGGCCTTGGCGAGGGCGGCGAGCAGGGTGTCGGCGTCCAGTCCCGGCACCGAATGACCATTGCCTGCGGTGCTGTCGCTGGCGAGCAAGGCATTGATGATCGCTTCTTCAACCGCCTCGGTGGCGGCCAGAAACAGCTCGCTGATGTGGTCGTTGTTGACCATGCGCAAGCCATCACAGGTCGGCGCGCCCTTGCCCTCATAGGCCGCTGGCGGCACATGATCGTTACCGGTGGCGAAGGCGATGAAGATGTCGCCGCTGTGGTCTTCGTTACCGCCGCCGGTTCGCGCCAGACCGAGGCTGGCGCGCTGCGCCAGACGCGTGCATTGATGCGGCAACAGCGGCGCGTCGGTAGCCAGGCAGACCACGATCGAGCCCATGCCCGGGTGCGGCAGCGAGGCGCGCAGAAACGGTGAATCCTTCTGTTCCATGTAACGCCCGACCGGGTAGCCGTCGACCCGCAACTCACTGCGAATGCCGTGGTTGGCCTGCACGATCGCGCCCACGGTCCAGCCACCTTGTGCGCTGCTCAATTGGCGCGATGCGGTGCCGATGCCACCCTTGAACTCATGACAGATCATGCCGCTGCCACCGCCGACGGCGCCTTCCTCCACCGGGCCGTCGACAGCGTTGTGCAGGGCTTGGGCGACATGCTCGGGCCGGACGTGGAAGCCGTTGATGTCGTTGAGCAATCCGTCGAAAGTTTCCAGCACCACTGGCATGTTCCAGTAGAGGCGGCCGTCGTCGGGTTGCTGCTGGCGATCCAGTGCAATCAGCGCATCACGCACCACGCCGAGGCTGTGGGTATTGGTGAAGGCAATCGGACTGGTCAGCAGTCCGGCCTCACGAATCCACTCAAGTCCGGTGGCATCGCCGTTGCCGTTGAGCACATGCACACCGGCGAAGCACGGTTGTTGGTTGGTCGAACCCTGGCGCGGTTCGATCAGGGTGACGCCGGTGCAGATGTCACGGCCGGCACTGCTCTGGCCACGCACGTTGCTGTGGCCGACCCGGACGCCGGGCACGTCGGTGATGGCGTTGAGCGGGCCGGTCGGCAGTTGGCCGATGCGGATGTTCAGATCTCGGGCGCGAGGTTTCATGGATTGTTATCTCTCTTAGGCAGAAACAAGGAAGGCAGGTTGATCACAAAACCTGTGGGAGCCGGGCTTGCCCGCGATGGCGTCCATTCAGCCAATACATTCGTTGCCTGACACACCGTCATCGCGGGCAAGCCCGCTCCCACAAGTCTTGTGGTGTCTTTTAGGGAGGTTTACTGGCCGTTTTTGACTTTGCTCCACACCCGCGTACGCACGCGCTCGGTGGCTTTGGGCAACGGTTCAAGGGTGTACAACGTTGCCATCGCTGCGGCGGATGGATAAACCGCCGGGTTGTCCCGGGTCGCCTCAGCCACCAGCGGCGTGGCCGCACGATTGCCGTTCGGATACGACAGATGATCACTGACCGGCGCGATCACCTCGGGGCGCAACAGGTAATCAATGAACGCCAGGCCTTGAGTCCGATTCGGCGCATCCTTGAGCAGCACCAGCGTGTCGAACCACACCGGTGCACCTTCCTTCGGCAGGCTGTAGGCGATCTTCACGCCATTGTTGGCCTGCTCGGCATTGGTCTTGGCTTCAAGCATCGCCCCTGACCAGCCGACCGCCACGCAAATGTTGCCGTTGGACAGATCACTGATGAATTTCGAGGAATTGAAATAGGCAATGTGCGGGCGCAGTTTCAGCAGCAGCGCTTCGGCTTTTTTATAGTCTTCGGGATCGGTGCTGTTCGGTGGCAGCCCCAGATAATGCAGGGCAACCGGGAGCATCTCCGAGGGCGAATCCAGCATCGCCACGCCGCACTGGCCGAGCTTGGCGAGGTTCTTTTCGTCGAACACCAGATCCCAGGAATCCACCGGTGCCTTGTCGCCCAATGCGGCGCGCACCTTGTCAACGTTGTAGCCGATGCCGTTGGTGCCCCACAGGTAAGGCACGGCGTATTGATTGCCGGGATCGTTATTGGCCAGTTTGCTCAGCAGATCGTTGTCGAGGTTCTTCCAGCCCGGCAGTTGATCGCGCGGCAGCGGGGCGAGGGCGCCCGCCTTGATCAGCGTTGGCAGGCTGTAGTTGCTCGCCACCACCACGTCGTAACCGCTGCGGCTGGTCATCAGTTTGCCTTCAAGCACTTCGGCACTGTCGAAGGTGTCGTACACCGGTTGAATACCACTGTCGCGCTGGAAATCGTGCAGCGTGTTCGGGCCGATGTAGTCGTACCAGTTGTAGACGTGCACGCTCGGTGCATCGGCGGCGCTGGCGGCAGAAACCACGCCCAGACAGGCGAGCAGGCCCAAGTTGATATAGCCACGATGACCACGCATGATGCGGCACTCCTGGCCTGTGCAGGCCGGTGATGAACAGGAGTGGTCAGCCTATCGGGCCGATCTCGCCTGACCCATTCCCATCATGGGTTACTCAAAAGGGGTAGTGCGTGGACGCGTTGTTGCAGGAATTGCCAATGCATCAAAGCTTGGCGCGAGTGTTTTCCGTTGTCGGGCAGGACGGTTTCTGGCGCGCACTGGTGGACACCTTGCGACTGCTGGTGCCGCTGGATAACGCGCTGGTCGCGTTGCTGAAGCCCGGCCAGGCGCCGCAATTGTTGATCGATTTCGACAGCAAGGGCCGCGCCGACGAACAGGAAGAACTGGCGGATTACACCGCGGGGATGTACCTGCTCGACCCGTTTTATCAAGCCGCCTCGAACGGCATCAACGACGGCTTGCACAGCCTGGCCTCGGTGGCACCGGACCAGTTCCTGCACAGCGAGTACTACCAGAGTTACTTTCGTTCGGTGGTGGGGGAGGACGAGCTGCAATTCATGATCAACCTCGAAGGCGGCGTGCTCGGGTTGTCACTGGGCCGATCGACGACGTTCGAATTGGCCGAGCAGGGGCGACTGTTGTGTGTACGCGATTGGGTGCTGGCGGCGATGCGTCGGCATGTGCAGTTGTTGCCGCCGCAAGGTCCGGTCGCTGAAGTGGTGGCCGGCGATCTGGCGACATTGCTTGATCGCTTCGATGCGCGGCTGACGGTGCGCGAGGTCGACACGGCGCGGCTGATTCTGCAAGGGTTTTCCAGCAAGGCGATGGCCCAGCAAATGGGGATTTCGCCGGAGACCGTGAAAGTCCATCGGCGCAATCTCTATCACAAGCTCAATGTGAATGGGCATGGCGAGTTGTTTGCGCTGGTGCTGCGGCCTCACTAAAGATCATCGGTCGTGCACATAAACCTGTGGGAGCGAGCCCGCTCGCGAATACGGTAGATCAGGCAACATCACTGGCGACTGACAGACCGCTTTCGCGAGCAGGCTCGCTCCCACAATGGGGTTTGTAATGTCAGGTGGTGCGTTGAAAAACCAGGGCCTTGAGGCCGCTTTCCGGATCGATGTCGGGAAATTCTGGCGGGTTTTCCAGGCGCTGATCAAAGCGCAACCCCGGCGCTTCCTGCGTCACGCCATCGATCAGGAAGTCCGAGCCGAACGCCGGATCATTCATGCACGCCAGCACCACGCCGTCAGCCGTCAGCAGTTCCGGCAACCGCCGCAGCACGCGCTGGTAGTCCTTGGTCAGCAGGAAGCTGCCTTTCTGGAACGACGGCGGATCGATGATCACCAGGTCATACGGGCCGCTGTTGATCACCTTGCCCCAGGATTTGAACAGGTCGTGGCCGAGGAAGCTGACTTTGCTCAGGTCATGCCCGTTCAGCCGATGGTTATCGCGGCCACGGCTCAAGGCCGCGCGGGACATGTCGAGGTTGACCACATGACTGGCACCGCCTTCGATGGCGGCCACGGAAAAGCCGCAGGTGTAGGCGAACAGGTTCAATACACGCTTGCCCGCTGCTTGCTCGCGCACCCAGTTGCGCCCGTAACGCATGTCGAGAAACAGCCCGGCGTTCTGCTTGCGACCCAGGTCCACCCGATACTGCAAGCCGCCCTCGACGATGGTCATTTCGTCGATCTCGGCACCGACCAGCCATTCGGCGGTGCTTTGCGGCAGATAGCGATGCTGGATCAACAGCGTATGCGCGCCGCACTGCTGCCACTCGGCCGAAGCGCTGATGTTCAGCAACAAATGCTTGAGGTCTTCAAGCTGGTCAGGCGCCGGTTCCTTGAACAGCGACACCAGCACCACGCCTTGCAGCCAATCCACGGTCAATTGCTCCAGCCCCGGCCAGCAACGCCCGCGCCCGTGGAACAGACGACGGGTTTCGCTCGGTGCCGCCGCGAGTGCGGGCAGCAAATGGGCGTGGAGGGTGGCGAGGGCTTCAGGGTTCATCGGTCACGATCGGCAAGCAAAAGGGCCGGCATTTTAACCACAAATGCACCCGTGCGAACGTCTGTCGCGATCGGGTAAATACGTCGTTTGTGAAAAGACCTGTATCAAAAATGAATTTCTGCAAAGTCCGCTGCTCATACCAGATAAGCAGCGGATTCAAGCCGCTAAATCGTTAATGCAAATCAGGGAGTGCAGTTTCATGTGCCCAACACCGACGGCGGACACGCACCTTCCTGACGGGTTGATTCTGGTGGTTGAGGATGATCCGTTGATTCTGGAGTTTCTCTGCGAAATTCTTCAGGAGGAAGGTTTCAAGGTCGAGCCGCAAACCAGCGCTGACGCTGCATCGATCTATCTTGAGCATCATGCGCAGCAAGTCGCGTTGCTGCTGACCGATATCACCATGCCCGGCACCCTCAATGGCGCCGATCTGGCCAATCTGGTCGGTGATCGCTGGCCGGAAAAACCGGTAATGGTGATGTCGGGCTATGAAACGCCGGAGACGTCCGGGGTCAAGTACCCGGTGGCGTTTATCAAAAAGCCCTGGGCCATCGGCCAGTTGCTCGATTGCGTCGACAGCGCGTTCAAGTCCAAGGCACCGCGTTTGCACTGACAAGTGCTACATTGCCGGGCACATTTGCCCGGCCCCTTGCCAGAGGAAGCGACTCTTTGTCTGCTCACGATTGTGTTTTCGACCGCGCGTTCGGCGCGTTTCTGTTCGACATGGACGGCACCGTCCTCAACTCCATCGCCGCCGCCGAGCGCATCTGGTCAGCCTGGGCCGTGCGTCACGGGGTAGACGTCGATTCGTTCTTGCCGACCATTCATGGTGCGCGCGCCATCGATACCATCAATCGCCTGAACCTGCCGGGTGTGGGCGCCGAGGCGCAAGCCGCGTTTATCACCGAGGCGGAAATCGGTGATGTGGAAGGCATCGTCGAGATTCCTGGCGCGGCGGCGTTTCTCAACAGTTTGCCCGCCGAGCGCTGGGCCATGGTCACTTCGGCACCGCGCGATCTGGCCTTGCGCCGGATGGCTGCAGCGGGGATTCCGACACCGGCGGTGATGATCACGGCCGAGGATGTGAAGGCCGGCAAACCTGATCCGGCCGGTTACCTGCTTGCCGCCAAGCGCTTGGGACTTGAACCCCGCGATTGCCTGATCTTCGAAGACGCCACCGTCGGCATTCAAGCCGCCGAAGCCGCCGGCGCCGCGCTGATGATCATCACCGCAACGCACCAGCACCCGCTGCAAACGTCCCATGCGACATTGGCCAGCTACGCTGAGGTCAGCGTCCACATCGACAACGGCCAACTGCAGCTATGTAAGAACTGATACAACACCGCCCCTGTGGGAGCTGGCTTGCCAGCGATGGCAGTGTGTCAGTCACCCGAGATACCGGCTGTGCTGGCCTCATCGCTGGCAAGCCAGCTCCCACAGGTTTATCGGTGATCCTGGGGTTAGTAGACACCGGGAAGCAAGCGCCAACTCCGCGCGCAATAGGCGTCGTATTCGGCGCCAAACTGGCCGCGCAGCAAGGCTTCTTCGGAATGGATACGGGCGATCAGCGGGATCAATGTCAGCGCCGCCAGCAGCAAGCCAACCACCGACCGAAACGCCAGCGCCCAGCCCACGGCATTGACCACCAGCCCCAGATAACTCGGATTACGCAGGTGCTGATAGATACCGTCAGTGACCAGTCGATGCCCTGGTTGAATCGCCACCAACCCGCTGAAACGCCGCCCCAGCACAAACACCGGCCACAAGCGCAACGCCCCGCCGACGATAAACAGCAACGCGCCGAGCCAGCGCACCCCCTCGCCGCCAAACGTCCAGACATTCACCCGATCGCAATACGCCGGCAGGAAACCACTGACCAGTCCAATCACGCCGAACGCCGGAATCACCCAGCGATTGGCGCGATCTTCGCGTTCGCCGGAGCTCAGGTTGACCTCGGTAAACAACGACGCCACCACCATGGCCACCGTCGCGAGCGCGACCAGCACCAGTGAACCGTGGGAGAAGAAAATCGCCACGCCGCCGATACCCCACACCGCCAACCCGAGGTAGGCGAGGGTGGCGAGTATCGCGACGACGGTCATTTGCACAGACATTTTCATGGTCAGCTCATCGCACAGGCTGTTCCTTGCAGTGTAGTGCGTGACCGACGATCAGGTGCCGGCCCTTGTGGGTGGGGGCTTGCTCCCGAATGCGGCGGCTCAGTCGACGGTGATGCTGGATATAGCAATGCCTTCGCGGGCAAGCCCGCTGCCGCGGGGGACGGGGTCGGTGAGGACTTTTCTGAAGGTTTCGACCAGCGGCCGCAAATTGATCCGGTGCCAGGCTGCCCACAATGGCGTGGTAAACGTCAGCCATGGCACCTCGCGCAAGACCACGCCCGGTGGCGCGTTATGACTCAGGCCTTTCTGGATCATCGCAATGCCCAATCCTGACGCCACCAGACCGAGCGCAGTAAACGGCTCGGTCGCCTGCATCCGCACATCCGGAGTGAACCCTGCGCGGATGCAGGCGCTGACGAACTCGTCGCTGGCATCCTGCCGGGGCTGCACGCCGATCCATTCCTGATCGGCCAGATCCTGCGGGCTCAGCGATGTCGCGTGGGCCAACGGATGCTGCTCGGGTAACGCCAGCAACATCGGATCGTCCAGCACTTGAAAGCCGAGCAGGTCCGGATCGTCATCGGTCGGCGGCTCGCTCACCAAAGCGATATCGAGACTACGCTGTCGCAGGCCTTCCAGTTGTTCGGCGGAACTGAGGTTGTACAGCGCGACATGCACATTGGGTCGATCCACCCGCAATACGCGCAAGGCATTGGGCAGCACGCCGGCGTGCATGGCGTTTTCGATATAGCCGATGCACAACCCGCCTTCCTCACCCCGACCCAAGCGCTTGCCCAGGGATTCGAGGCGATTGGCATGAGTCAGCAAGGCGCGGGTTTCAGCGAGGAACGTCTGGCCATCTCGGGTCAGACGAATACGTTGCTGGCTGCGTTCGAAGAGCGTCAAGCCGAGGCGTTCCTCAAGTTGGGCGATCTGCCGGCTCAGCGGCGACTGGGAAATATGCAGGCGTTCGGCTGCACGGCCGACGTGCTCTTCTTCGGCGACGGCGACGAAGTAGCGCAATTGGCGGATGTCGATCATGTCAGACCTCTGGGGACTCAAGTACTGCACATTATGTCTTGGACGGTCTAGGCGTCGCAATCTAGGATTTGCTCAACGGTCACGCAGACCATGAACGAATGAGGACAATCCAATGAGCTTGAAAGACAAACTGCCCGGTCAACTGGGTTTCGGCACCGCGCCACTGGGCAACATGTTCCGCGCCATTCCCGAAGACGAAGCGCAGGCCACCGTGCATGCCGCGTGGGATGCCGGCGTGCGTTATTTCGACACCGCGCCGTTCTACGGCTCCGGCCTGTCGGAGATCCGCCTCGGTGAAGCGCTGAAACAATACAACCGCGACGACTATGTACTGAGCAGCAAAGTCGGCCGGGTGATTCTCGACGAAGTCGAAGACGCGGCGGCCCGCGACCTCGGCGAAAAGAGCGGGGTGTTCGAACATGGCCGCCCGAACAAGATCGTCAACGACTACAGCGCCGACGCGACCCTGCGTTCCATCGAAGACAGCCTCAAGCGCTTGCAAACCGATCGCCTCGACATTGTCTGGGTGCACGACATCGCTCAGGACTTCTACGGCGATCAATGGCTGGAGTACTTCAATCAGGCACGCACTGGCGCGTTCAAAGTGCTGACGCGTCTGCGCGAAGAAGGCGTGATCAAGGGCTGGGGCCTAGGTGTCAACAAAGTCGAACCGTGCGAACTGACGCTGGATCTCACCGAAGCTCAGCCGGATGGCTTCCTGCTCGCCGGTCGCTACACATTGCTCGACCACGAACGTCCGTTGCAGCGCTTGATGGAATCGGCGCGGGCGCAAAATGTCGAAATCGTTGTCGGTGGCCCGTACAGCTCGGGGATTCTGGCCGGTGGTGCGCACTTCGAATACCAGAAGGCCAGCCCTGAAGTCATCGCCAAAGTCGGGCAGATCCAGCGTATCGCCGCTACTTTTAACGTCGATGTAAAAGCCGCCGCACTGCAATTCTCACTGGCCAACCCAGCGGTCGCCGCCGTGATCCCCGGCGCGAGCAAACCGGGACGCATCGCTGAAGACGTCGCTGCGCTGTCGGCAACCATTCCAGCCGGTTTCTGGCAGGCCATGCGTGACGCAAAACTGGTCTCCGAACGCGCACCATTACCTATCGATGAGGTGAAAGCATGAAGATTGATCTGAGTGGAAAACTGGCCATCGTCAGCGGCAGCACTGCCGGTATCGGTCTGGGCATCAGCCAGTCGCTGGCCGAGTCCGGCGCCACGGTGGTGGTGATTGGTCGCGACACGGCCAAGGTCGAGCAGGCACTGGCGAGCATTCGCGAGAAAGTGCCGGGCGCACAATTGCGCGGTCTGACCGCCGATCTCGGCACCGCCGAAGGTGCGCAGAAGCTGTTCGCCGCCGAGCCGAAAGCCGACATCCTGGTGAACAACCTCGGCATCTATAACAACGTGGATTTTTTCGAAGCACCCGACGAGGAGTGGACGCGCTTCTATGAAGTCAACGTGATCTCCGGCGTGCGCTTGTCTCGGCATTACGTGCCGGGAATGGTCGAGCAGGGTTGGGGACGGGTGATCTTCCTGTCTTCGGAATCCGGCGTGGCAACTCCGGCCGACATGATCAACTATGGCGTGACCAAAAGCGCCAATCTGGCGGTGTCTCACGGTCTGGCCAAACGCCTGGCGGGCACCGGCGTCACGGTCAATTCGGTCCTGCCGGGGCCGACCTACACCGACGGTGTCGAGGCGATGCTCAAGGACGCCGCCGCCGAGTCTGGCCGCAGCCTGCGCGACGAGGCAGACGCTTTTGTGCGCCGCGCCCGGCCGACCTCGATCATCCAGCGCGTCGCGGATGTCGAAGAGGTTGCGCATCTGGTGACCTACATTGCTTCGCCGCTGTCCTCGGCCACCACCGGCGCCGCTTTGCGCGTCGATGGCGGCGTGGTCGACAGCCTGACCATTTGAGTATTTGAAGAGAGAATTTTATGGCAACTGCATCCGCAACAATCGACATCCCGGCCTCGGCCGATCAGGTCTGGCAATTGATCGGCGGCTTCAACACGCTGCCGGACTGGCTACCGTTCATTCCCAACAGCGAGCTGAGCGACGGCGGCCGCGTACGTACTTTGCAAACTGCCGATGGCGGCGTGGTGATCGAGCGTCTGCAAGCGTTCGACAACGCAGCAAAGAGCTACAGCTACTCGATTGAACAGGCTCCGTTCCCGGCCACTGATTATCTGGCGACGATCAAGGTTGAAGCTAAGGGGCAGGGCGCACGGGTGACCTGGTCGGGACGTTTCACGGCCAAAGGCGTGAGCGATGAGGAAGTGGTGGCGTTGTTCAACGGCATCTACCAGGGCGGCCTCGAAGCGCTGCGCGCCAATTACCCGACTTAATCATCCAACACAAAAACCTGTGGGAGCGAGCCTGCTCGCGAAGAGGGAATGTCAGGCAACATCTTTGTTGAATGACACACCGCTTTCGCGAGCAGGCTCGCTCCCACATTGATTGCATTCCAAGGTGGGGGGATCAGGTGTTAGAGATCAAACGCTGCTGACAATCCAGCACCAGTTTCGCCCCACCCAGGTCACTGCTGCCCACCTCAAGATTGAAGCCGTGCAGGCTGACAATCGCCGCGACAATCGACAAGCCCAGTCCAAACCCGCCGTGCGGCTGTCCGCCCTCGGCCCGATAGAAACGCTGAAACACGGCTTCACGCTCGGACTCGGGAATGCCCGGCCCGGAGTCATGCACTTCAATACGCGTATGACCACCGGCATTCACCCCGCGCAAGATCACCGTGCCCCCGGCCGGGGTGAACTTGATCGAATTGCTCAGCAGATTCGCCAGTGCTTCAAACAGCAAGGCCCGATCGCCATTGAGCGGCGGCAATGTCTCTGGCATGTTCAGCTCGAAACGCAACTCGCCTTCCTCGGCCAGCGGCAGGTAAAACTCGTGCAGTTCCTGTAGCAACAACACCGGATCCAGCTCGACAAACCCCGAGCGGCGCTGGCGATCTTCCAACTCTGAAATCCGCAACAACCCGCGAAACCGCGCCATCAGCGTATCCGCCTCGGCCAGCACCAGATCCAGTTGCGCCGCCTCTTGCGAGCCTTCGCCCGCCTGCTGCTGCATGCGATACAACTGCGCGCGCAGGCGGGTCAGCGGTGTGCGCAAGTCATGGGCGATGTTGTCGCACACGCCTTTGACTTCATTCATCAAACGCTCGATGCGCTCCAGCATGGCGTTGACGATGGCGGCGAGCATGTCCAGTTCATCGCGGCGATTGGACAGCGGCAATCGGTGGGTCAGGTCGCCGGCGACAATCGACTGCGCGCTGGCCTGAATCGCGCGGATGCGCCGCAACGGCCGCCGTCGCAGCAAATGCCAACCGGCGATCCCCGGCAGAATCGTCAGTGATACCCCCCAGAACAGCGCATGCAAAATGATCCGTGTCACCGCGAACAGGGAACCGTTGTCACGCAGCAACACCAGCCAGCGACCGTCGCGGGTCTGCGTGGCGACGGCGTCGCAGCTGTCATTGGGCAAGGTCGGGTCATCGGAGTTGGCGCAGTCGGCGAGCATGTGAATCTTGCCGTCCAGCGGCAGGCCATCGGGGATCTGCTGGAGCGCGCCGCCGAGGTAAACGCCCTCGGCATCGAACAGGCCATAGGCGTCGATCCCGCGAATGTCGAAGGTCATGCTGGCGGCGAGGGCTTCTTCCAGTTGCTCGCCCCGAAAGTGCGAAAACAGATGCTGACGTTGCATCAGCGAATGCTTGGCGAGGTTATCGAGGTAGCCGGAGACCTCGTAATACATGACCCCCATGAGGATCGCGCTCCAGGCCACAAACAACGAACTGTACAGCGCCAGCAAACGGCTGCTGGAGGAACGCCAACCGTCAGACGGGTTCGGCAATGACATAACCCGAGCCTCGTACCGTGCGAATCAGCGGCACGTTGCCCGCCGCGTCGATCTTCTTGCGCAGGCGCCCGATGTGCACGTCGATCAGGTTAGTACCAGGGTCGAAGTGATAGCCCCAGACCTCTTCGAAAATCATCATCCGCGAGAGGATCTGGCCGCTGTTGCGCATGAGGAATTCCAGCAGCTTGTACTCGGTCGGCAGCAGCGTCAGCACCTGCTCGGCGCGGCGTGCTTCATGGCTGATCAAGTCCAGTTGCAGATCGGCTACCTGCAATGTAGTGGCCTGGGTGGCGCCGCTGTTCTGCCGGCGCAGCAACACTTCAACGCGCGCGGCCATCTCGTCGGTGGCGAAGGGTTTGGTCAGGTAATCATCGCCGCCGGCGCGCAAGCCGCGTACGCGCTCGTCAACATCGGAAAGGGCGCTGATCATCAGGATCGGCGTGGCCACGCCCATGGTGCGCAGGGTGGTGACGATGGCCAGACCGTCCAGCTCCGGCAGCATGCGGTCGAGGGTGATCAGGTCGTAATTGCCGCTCACGGCGCGGTCGAGGCCTTCGCGGCCATTGTCGACCCAATCCACGTCGAGGCCGTGGCTGCTCAGTTCGGCGACGATTTCCCGGGCGGTCACGGCGTCGTCTTCGATGGTCAAAATACGCGTCATAGGGCTGGCCTTGATCGGTTCAAACGGAATGGCAGCATTTTGCCAAGAAATTTCCGTGACGCTTTAAATTAACTTTCATGTTGTAGCTGGCATTTACAGGACTTGGAAACAAATTCGTCCAACATTGATATCATCTGGCCATAATTTCAATCAGGAGCGGTTCCGTGCGTAGCTTGATTCGCCGTGGCTGGATGCCAATCACCGTTTTATTGCTGGCGCTGCTGAGCACGTCGACCTTCGCTGCGAACACGCCCTGTTCCGGCAAAAAGGGCGGTATTGCTCGCTGCGATGGCGATCTGTTTCTGTGCAATGACGGCTCCATCAGTGGCTCGAAGAAAAGCTGCGCAGCGATGTTTGGCGAGCCTCAGCAGACCCGTCCACAAAACTTCCTGCAGAGTAACGATGGCTGCGCCTGTGGCACAGGTTCTTTTTGCACCGGGCCTCGTGGCGGTGTGTATTGCCTGACGCCCAGCGGCAACAAGAGCTACAAACGCAAATAACGCGCCGGTTCGCCAATGCATAAAACCCGCTGCAAATTGCCACTTGTTGCAATTTGCAATGTCCTAGGAAGTTCATATTTTCTAAGTGATTGAAAAATAACGATTTATTTAATGTTCGCGAATGGCACGGTCACTGCAATTCATCTTTCGACGAGTTGTAACACCATTTTTCATGCCTGGAGCACTACAACAATGAATAGATCCTCTGATGGGTTTTATCCTGCCTACGAAGGAGAGTCGAGCAACGTCTCAGGCGTGTCCTGGGGCGCGATCTTCGCCGGTGCCGCGGCTGCTGCGGCGCTGTCGATGATTCTGGTGCTACTCGGCTTCGGTCTGGGTTTTTCTGCCGTTTCGCCATGGGCCGGGGAGGGCGTCAGCGCCAAGGGCTTGGGCATTTCGACGATTGTCTGGCTGGCGGCGACGCAGATCATCGCTTCCGGGCTGGGTGGCTACATCGCCGGTCGCCTGCGGGTGAAGTGGGCGAACATGCACGGGGATGAAGTGTATTTCCGTGATACCGCCCATGGTTTCCTCGCCTGGTGTGTAGCGACTCTGGTTACCGCGATTCTGGTGGTCGGTTCGGTCAGCAGCGTCATCAGCGGTGGCGTCCAGGCCGGTGCCAGTGTTGCCGGCGGTGCAGCGAGCGCTGTGACCCAAATGGCCGGTTCCGCAGCGGCGAACACCGACAGCAACCAATACGGTTACTTCATCGACAGCCTGTTCCGCGATGACCGCCCGGCGTCCGTCAGCGATGACGCGGCCCATGGTGCAGTGGCGCGAATCTTCGCTCAGAGCCTGGCCAACGGTCAGCTCAGCGCGGAAGACCGTACCTATCTCGCACAACTGGTTGCGCAACGTACCAACCTGAGCCAGGCCGATGCCGAACGTCGTGTCGACGAGGTGTATGCCCGTACTCAGAAAGCCATTGCCGACGCCAAGCTGAAAGCCCAACAAGCGGCTGACACCGCTGCGAAAGTCGCTGCCTGGACCTCGCTGTGGATGTTCATTGCGCTGTTGGCCGGTGCGTTCTTCGCCAGCCTCGCAGCCACCTTCGGCGGTCGTCGTCGCGATGCGGTCGAATATGTCGAAGTCGAAACGTACGCCACTTCCACCACACTGCCTCCAGTCCGTTAAACAGGGAGAATCACCATGCGCTCATTACTGCTGTTTTTCCTCGGCGTGCCGATCCCGATCATCATCCTGATCGCCCTGTTCGTGCACTGATTGCTCTATTGAGGCCTATGCCTCGGCCGCTTCCACCTTCGGGTGGAAGCGGCTTTTTGCTTTCTGCCGGACCAGCGGCGAGAATTGCCAGCGGAAGTGGATTGGCCGCTTTCGCTGTTATTTAAGGATGAACACGTTGGACAAGAAGGAAATCAAGCGGCAACTGGTGGAAATGCTCGACGCCGGCCGTTCAAAGACCGAAACCTTCAAGGCCCTCTCGGGTGGCAAGGTCAAGGACCGAGTGTTGGCTGCCTGGATCGGCGGCCGTGCTGATCCCGCGCTTAGAGAACGTCACTCCGTCAAGGTCACGATCCTCGTGGTGTTGACCTGCATTCAGGCATTGATCGGCGCATTTGCCGGGTTCTTTCTGTTTTACGAAGTCAGTGTGGGCATGGCCCTGACCATCATGCTGATCGCGGGAGGCATTCCGTTGCTGTTTGCGTGGGGCTTCTACAAGAACGTCGCCGCGGTTTACACGGTCTACGTGATCCTCACCATCAGTCAGTTGTCGCGCATGTTCAAGGGTTTCGACGAGGATCCAGTGTCGACGCTGATCGGCGTTGGCATCACCCTGGCAATCGTCGGCTACGCCGCCTGGCTAAAAACGCTGTTGTTCCCGGACCTCGGATTCATCGGCGCGAAAAAGGTCAAGGGTCAGTTTGTGTTCTCCAACTGATCGTTGAACAATCCGACCGTTTCACTGGCCTGGATCAATATTCCTGTTGGCGATTTCGCCTAACTTAAATGATCCAGGCCTTTGCTGAGACATGAACTACATTGTTCTCGCGCGCACCGCGTTGCGCTGATGGAGTACCCCGCGAGCCCGCCCGATCGAAGAATTATCCGGGCCGCAAGGTGTAGTGCAGCAAGGAGCTGACGCAACTCTCCCCTGAACCTTTTCACGGATGAACACCGCAATGCACTGCCTAGAAAGAACCTTCGATATCCAGCCCTTGGCGCAGGCGGATATGACTGTCCATATCAACGGTCAACCGGTCACGGCCGCCATCGGCGAAACCGTACTGAGCGTTATTCAATCTCTCGGCGTACGCCAGATCGCCCGCAACGATCATGACCAGATCAGCGGCGCTTACTGCGGCATGGGCGTGTGCCAGTGCTGTCTGGTGAAAATCAATGGCCGGCACAAACGCCGCGCCTGCCAGACCGTGGTGCGCGATGGCATGCACATCGAAACCCAAGTCAACCGCATAGCCGGGCAGGAGGTCGTATGAGCCTGCAACCGGTAATCGTCGGCGGTGGTCCGGCGGGCATGGCAGCGGCCATCGAACTGGCTCGCCACGGCGTGCGCTGCACCTTGCTGGAAGAGGCTTCGCGCCTCGGTGGGGTGGTCTATCGCGGCCCGCTGCGTGACGGCGTGCAGCTGGATTATCTCGGCCCACGCTATTCCGAAGCGCTGGGCAAACTGCACGGAGAATTCCAGGAGCAATCAGGCCTGATCGACGTGCACCTCAATCATCGCGTGGTCGGCGCCGAAGGCACCCGTGCCCTGGTGGTGCTGGACGGCGACGAGCAACTGCACGAGTACGAATATTCGCAACTGCTGCTGTCCGCCGGTTGCCACGAACGCAGTGTGCCGTTTCCCGGCTGGACGCTGCCCGGAGTGATCCTGCTCGGCGGTCTGCAATTGCAAATCAAGAGTGGCGTGGTCAAGCCGCAAGGGCCGGTGATCATCGCCGGCACCGGGCCGCTGCTGCCGCTGGTGGCGACGCAACTGCATGCATCCGGCGTCAAGGTTGCGGGCGTGTATGAGGCCTGCGCGTTCGGCAAGATTGCCCGCGAAAGCCTGGCACTGCTGAACAAGCCGCAATTGTTCCTCGATGGCTTGAGCATGCTCGCCTACCTGAAACTGCACGGCATCCCGATGAACTACGGCTGGGGCGTGGTCGAGGCGCATGGTGAGGGTGAGCTGAAAAGCGTCAGCGTCGCCCCGTATTCCGACACCTGGGAACCGGACATGACCCGCGTCGAGCGTTTCGAAGCGAAGACTCTGGCCGTCGGTTACGGCTTCATTCCGCGCACCCAACTCAGTCAGCAAATGGGCCTCGATCACGGTTTCAGCGACGACGGCTATCTGCGCGCCAACTCGAATATCTGGCAGCAAAGCAACGAGCCTCATGTGCATCTGGCCGGTGACATGGGCGGGATTCGCGGCGGTGAGGCAGCGATGCTGGCCGGCAGGATCGCCGCGACTTCGATCCTGCTGCAACGCGGTGTGCTGGAAGAAGAACTGGCCCGGGTTCGCCGCGACCGTTATCTGGGCAAACTGAAAGCCATCGTGCGTTTCCGTGCGGCGGTGGATCGCTACACCGAACGCGGCGTTGGCCAAACGGCGCTGCCTGCTGCCGACACAGTGATTTGCCGCTGCGAACACGCGACCCGCGCCGACATCGACCGGGCGCTGGAGCAGGGTGTGCAAGACATCGCCAGCCTGAAAATGCGTACCCGCGTGAGCATGGGCGATTGTCAGGGGCGGATGTGCGTCGGCTATTGCAGCGACCGTCTGCGCCAGGCGACCGGGCGCAAGGATGTCGGTTGGCTGCGCCCGCGTTTCCCGATCGATCCGATCCCTTTTTCTGCGTTTCAGTCCATCGGCACGGAGGCCGCTTCCCATGAGTAAGTTCTACGACGTGGTCATCGCCGGCGGTGGCGTGATCGGGGCGTCCTGCGCCTATCAATTGTCCAAACGCAAAAACCTCAAGGTCGCGCTGATCGACGCCAAGCGCCCGGGCAATGCGACCCGTGCATCGGCCGGCGGTCTGTGGGCGATCGGCGAGTCGGTCGGCCTCGGCTGCGGGGTGATTTTCTTCCGCATGATGTCCGCCAACCGCAAGCGCGAAACCCAGGGCGCGGCGGTCGCGGTGGACGCCAGCACGCCGCACATCCTGCCGGAGTCATTCTTCGATTTCGCCTTGCAGTCCAATGCGCTGTACCCAGAGCTGCACCGTGAGTTGAAAGACAACCACGGCATGGATTTCAAGTTCGAAAAGACCGGGCTGAAATTCGTGATTTATGACGACGAGGACCGGCTCTACGCCGAGCACATCGTCAGCTGCATTCCGCATCTGGCCGATCAGGTGCGCTGGCTCGATCAGGCCGCGCTGCGCGAGTCGGAACCGAGCGTCAGCCATGAAGCCCGTGGGGCGCTGGAGTTTCTCTGCGACCACCAGGTCAGCCCGTTCCGCCTCGCCGACGCCTATGCCGAAGGTGCGCGGCAGAATGGCGTCGACTTCTTCGTCAACACCAATGTGACCGGCGTGTTGCATCACGGCTCGCGGGTGACGGGCGTGCAGACGGCCGAGGAGGGCGTGTTCCATTGCAAGACACTGATCAACGCCAGCGGTGCCTGGGCGGCGGATCTGAGCGAGTGGGCCACGGGCATTCGCATTCCGGTGAAACCGGTCAAAGGCCAGATTCTGCTGACCGAGCGCATGCCGAAAATCCTCAACGGCTGCCTGACCACCAGCGATTGCTACGTCGCGCAAAAGGATAACGGCGAGATCCTGATCGGCAGCACCACCGAAGACAAAGGCTTCGACGTCACCACCACCTACCCGGAAATCGCCGGGCTGGTGCAGGGCGCGGTGCGCTGTCTGCCGGAGCTTGCGCACGTCAACCTGAAACGCACCTGGGCCGGCCTGCGCCCGGGCTCGCCGGACGAGTTGCCGATTCTTGGGCCGATGCGTGGCGTGGAGGGGTATTTGAATGCGTGCGGGCACTTCCGTACCGGCATTCTGACTTCGGCGATTACCGGTGTGCTGTTGGACAAACTGGTCAACGACGAACCGCTGCCGCTGGATATCACGCCGTTCCTCGCCGACCGTTTCGAGAAAGCCCCGGTCAAGCAATCACTCGAACTGGAGATGGCCTGACACAACCCCCTGTAGGAGTGAGCCTGCTCGCGATTGCAATCCGTCAGTAACGAATAGGCTGACCGACACACCGCCATCGCGAGCAGGCTCACTCCTACAGGTTTTGCGGCGCTGGCAGATTTTATGAGCGCCAGGCTCCCACATTTTGATATGTCCAAGAAGATCAGGTGTTGCGCGATTCTTCTTCGAGTTGATCCGACTCAAACAGCCGCGCCAGCTCCGCCCGGGCTTCCTGGGCGGTTTGCAAGACTTTGGCGTCGTCGTCGTACACCGCGTGTTGCGCTTCCAGCACCTGTTCGTCGTGATGCTTGAAACGCTTGATCCGCGCATCGGCCTGCGCCTGGGTCAAGCCGAGACCGACCAGTGTGCGCCGGCTCATTTCCAGACTTGAATAATAGGTCTCCCGAATCGCCTCCGCGCCGACATCCACCAAGCGATGTACATGCTGACGGTTGCGCGCCCGGGCGATGATTTTCATGTGCGGGTAGAGCTTGCGCACCACCTCGGCGGTCTTGATGTTGGTCTCCGGGTCATCCGTGGCAATCACAAAATATTCCGCCTCGCCGACCTTCGCCGCATGGAGGATTTCCGGGCGCATCGGGTCGCCATAGAACACCGGCACACCGCCGAAGCTACGCGACAGTTCGATGGTCTCCACCGAGGTGTCCAGCGCGACGAACTTGATGTTTTGCGCACGCAGAATCCGCGCGACGATCTGGCCCATCCGGCCCATGCCGGCGATCACCACACGCGGGGTGTCGGTGTCGATCTCGCGGAATTTCTGTGGCACTTCCACGGGCTGCACCTTGGGGCTGACCAGCCGTGCGCAGATCAACAGCAACAACGGCGTCAGCGCCATCGAAAGGGTAATAGTCAGCACCAGCAAGTCGTACAGGCGCGGCTCGAACAGACCCTGATCGCGGCCGATCTTGAACACCACAAAAGCAAACTCACCGCCCGCCGCGAGGACGATGCCGAGGCGAATCGCGCTGATCTTGTTCAACCCGCCGGCCAGGCGTCCCACCACAAACAGCAGCGGCAGCTTCAGGCCGATCAACAGCAGCGTCAGCCCCAACACGGTGACTGGTGCACTGAGCAGCAGACTCAGATTGGCGCCCATGCCGACGCTGATGAAAAACAGCCCCAGCAGCAGGCCCTTGAACGGCTCGATCTGCGCTTCCAGTTCATGGCGATATTCCGAGTCCGCCAGCAGCAGCCCGGCAAGAAACGCCCCCAGCGCCATCGATACACCGACCAGATCCATCAGCCACGCCGTACCGATCACCACCAGCAGCGCCGTGGCCGTCGACACTTCCGGCAGACCGGTTTTCGCCACCACGCGGAACACCGGGCGCAGCAGATAACGCCCGCCGACCACCACCACGGCGATCCCGCCGAGCACTTGCAAACCGTGATTCAAACTCTCGGCATTGCTGGTGGTGTGATCACCGCCCGCGAGCATCGGCACCAATGCAATCAGCGGGATCGCGGCGATGTCCTGAAACAGTAGAATGGCGAACGCCAGGCGCCCGTGAGGGCTGGTCAGCTCCTTGCGTTCGGCAAGGCTTTGCAGGCCAAACGCGGTGGACGACAGCGCCAGACCCAGCCCCAACACGATTGCACTGTTCAGCGGCTGGCCGAACACCGACAGCGCCAGCACGCCAATCACCGAAGCGGTCAGCAGCACCTGCGCCAGACCGACGCCAAACACCGATTTGCGCATCACCCACAAGCGTCGTGGCGACAGCTCAAGGCCGATGATGAACAGCAGCAACACCACGCCCAGTTCGGAAATATGCGCGACGCTTTGCGGATTGCCGATCAGGCCCAGCACCGACGGACCGATGATCACCCCGGCAAACAGATAACCGAGCACCGCGCCCAATTGCAGACGTTTGGCCAATGGCACGGTGAGCACCGCGGCGAACAGAAACACAACGGCGGCTTGCAACAGATTGCCTTCATGGGGCATGGATTGACTCCTGACAACGGTACGGCGGGGGCGACAAGGATAAGGGCTGAATCGATTCAAGATCCACAGAAGATCCCGCTGCAGAACGGGTTTCACTGATCATGCGGCGTACGTCAGGTGGTATCGTGCAGCCCCGACGCAAGGCGCAGCCGAAGCGTCAGGATCATCTCGATACCCCGTGACGTTACAAGGAGCTTCTCCAGAATGGATTTTAGAACCCTGCTGTGTGCCGGGCTTGTATGTATGACCGCAATTGACGCCAACGCCGAATCCTCGACATTGCCCGGGCACTACTACCTGTCCGGCGTCATGGAAATGGCCGCCGAATTGCTGCTGCAGGCAGACGGGACATTCAAGGCCGGGATGGAATATGGTTCCGCCAGCGGCATGGCCAGCGGCAAGTGGTACGTCGAGGACAACGTCGTCACGCTGGAAAGCCAGGCCAGTGCGCAACCCGCCGAGGCGCTGGCCTTCGAAGAGCCTGGGGAAATCAGCCTGGCGCAACTGGAAGACAATGCCAGGCACTATCCGGATGAACGCGCTGGCCTATGGCGCAACCACTATCTGTTAGAGATGCGCTATGCGCGTTTGCGTGAGGCGCCAAAGGTCCAGCCAGGTTTTGTCTACGTTCAGTTCGACCATGGCGTCAGCGGTCCTTTGCCGTTGGAAACCGGCATCCCGGCCAGACTCTGGCTGCCTTACGATTCACAGAAAACCATCCGCAAAATCGGCTTCAGCAGCGTCAAAAACACCGCGCCCGAGCAGTGGCTGGAGGTCTCGCCCGACACGCGTCTGTTCAGCTTCAACTGGAAAAAACCCAAGCTCCAGCCCATCGTCATCGACAAGCCGCAGGAAGATAAATTGGCCGATGCACAACGGTTTTTACCCGAGGATGAGCAAGGCCGAATTCAGAATCACTACTTGATCGAGCTGTTCCACTACGACCCGGTACCCGCACCGCCGATCAAACCGGTGGACGTGTATTGGCAGTTTGCCGATGGGTCGACTCAGCAGCAGGTCTGGACCGACTCAACTCAGGCCCGGTTGAAGCTGCCCTATACCGGCGCCAGTCCCTTGCAGAAGCTTGGCCTGCGCACGCAAGGATCGACCGAGGACGTGCAGTGGTTTGACGTTGCCGCTGACACGCGATTAATGAAGGTGCAGTGGCAGGCCGAGCACGGTCCCGGAGAGTTGGCGGCGATGTTTGAGGATCTGCAACTGCAGGTCGAACCAAACTGTCTGGCGGTGAGCGGCTGGAGTGACAAGGCCTGTTTCCGTCGGCGCTGATGGCGTGACGCGGCAGTACCCGAACCCGCCCTTGTGGCGGGTTTTTACTGCTTGGCGGCTGTAACAAATTGCATCAATTGGTTACATTTATAACCTCTGCGAATCAATTCCCCGAGTGCGTCCATGGCCATCAACTTCGACCTCAACGACCTGCAAGCCTTTCGCGCGGTGGTCGAGCAGGGCAGTTTCCGCAAGGCCGCCGACACTGTGCGCCTGTCGCAACCGGCGCTGAGCCGACGCATCGAAAAACTCGAAGACGCCCTCGGCGTGAAACTGTTCGAGCGCACCACGCGCAAAGTCAGCCTGACCCAGGCCGGACGTGGCTTCATGCCCAGCGTCGAACGCCTGCTCGATGACCTCGACGTGGCGTTGCTCGGCATCAGCGAAGTCGCCTCGACCCGATTGGGCCACGTCACTGTCGCTTGCGTGCCGTCCGCCGCGTACTACTTCATGCCCCGCGTCGTTGCGCGTTATCACCAGCAATTCCCGCGGATCAAAGTCAAAGTGCTCGACTCCAGCGCCCACGATGTCCTGAGCGCAGTGGTCAATGGCGAAGCCGATTTCGGTTTGAGTTTCATGGGCACCCAGGAAGCCAAAGTCGAATTCGAACCGCTGGTGCAGGAAAGCTACGTGGTCGCCTGTCGCCGTGATCATCCACTGGCCGGGCGCGCCAGCGTGACGTGGGACGAGTTTTATCAGCAGGATTACATCTCGCTGGACAAGACCTCGGGCAATCGTTTCCTGCTCGATCAGGCCTTGAGCAGCGTCGTGCCGCAGCGCCAGAGCATCTGCGAAACCCGTCATGTGACAACGATGATTGGTCTGGTGGAGGCGGGGTTGGGCGTGGCCGCGGTGCCGCTGATGGCAATGCCCGGGCCGGATCATCCGATTCTGACGCGGGTGCCGCTGACCGACCCGCAAGTGATGCGCAGCGTCGGCATCATCAAACGCCGGGATCGCACGTTGACCCCGGCGGCATTGGAGCTGGAGCGGCTGGTGGTGGAGATGAAAGTCCAGCCGCCGACGATCAACGCTTGACCGAGTCCAGCCCGGTGGCTTGCACATCCGTCTGGGCGGCAGGTGCCGCGAGGTAGGCGAGCAGGGCTTTTGCCTCTTCTGGATGCTGCGCACCGAGCGGAATTCCGGCCGCGAATCGCGTCACCGATTGCACCGACTCCGGAATCTTCGCGACAAAACTCACCCCCGGCACCGGCAACAACTCGCTGACTTGCTGAAAGCCCAGTTGATAGTCGCCCGTGGCGACCACCGAGCCCACCGGGATTTTCGGGATCATGTGCGCTTTCGGTTTTAGCTGATCTTCGATCCCCAGTTTCTTGAACAACTGCTGCTCGATGTACACGCCGCTGGCGCTGTCGGAGTAGGCCACCGATTGCGCGTCGAGCAGGGTTTGCTTGAGCGCTTCGACGCTGCCGATGTCCGGTTTCGGCGTGCCTTCACGCACCACCAGGCCGATCCGCGAATCTGCCAGTTCGACCCGCGAGGCCGGGTCGACCTTGCCCTGTTTGATCAAGTCATCGAGGGCGTAGCCGACCATGATCACCACGTCGGCCTGCTCGCCGCGCGCGAGACGATTGGGGATCGCCTCGGGGGCTTTGCCCATCGACGGGCCGAGCGTGGTGTCGAGGGTGTTGCCGGTGGCCGCCGCGAACTTCGGACCGAGGATTTTGTAAGCGGCGGTAAAGCCACCGGAAGTCATCACGCGCACTTCTTCGGCCTGCGCCAAGGCACTGAAAGCGAGGAGGGCGATGGCCGTCAGGTTGAATAGCTTTTTCATCTCGATCGCTCCTTATGCCGTCGCCGGTTGCAGACGACCACCCGCGCGGCGATAGAGGTACAGCGTCGCGCACAAGGCACACAGCGCACCGATGCTCATCCAGTAACCCGGTGCGGCTTTGTCGCCGGTGTACTGGATCAGGAAGGTCGACATTGCCGGCGTGAAACCGCCGAAAATCGCCGTGGCCAGGCTGTAGGCGAGGGAGAAACCGGCGACCCGCACTTCCACCGGCATGATTTCGGTGAGCGCCGGAATCATCGCGCCGTTGTACAGGCCGTAGATAAACGACAGCCACAACAACGACAGCAGCATGTGGCTGAAACTCGGTGCCTGCACCAGGTACGACAGCGCCGGGTAGGTCGTGGCCAACGCCAGCAGCGACATGGCGATCAGTACCGGACGACGGCCGATGCGGTCGGACAGCATGCCGCCAATCGGCAGCCAGAAGAAGTTCGACACGCCGACCAGTAGCGTCACCAGCAACGCATCCGCGGTGCTCAGGTGCAGCACGGTTTTGCCGAAGGTCGGTGCGTAGACGGTGATCAGGTAGAACGCGGTCGTGGTCAGGGCAACCATCAGCATTCCGCCGAGCACCACCACCCAGTTCTGGCCGAGGGTACGGAACACTTCCTTCATGCTCGGGCGATGTTTGCGTGCGGCAAACTCTTCGGTTTCCGCCAGATTACGTCGCAGCAAAAAGATGAACGGCACGATCATGCAACCGACAAAAAACGGAATCCGCCAGCCCCAGTCGGCGATCACATCCGGTGCCATCCACGCATTCAGCGCATAGCCCAGCGCCGCTGCAACGATGATCGCCACTTGCTGACTGGCCGACTGCCAGGCGGTGAAGAAACCTTTGCGGCCCGGCGTGGCGATCTCCGAGAGATACACCGACACCCCACCCAATTCCGCACCGGCGGAGAAACCTTGCAGCAAGCGCCCGATCAGCACCAATGCCGGTGCCAACAGGCCGATCGATTCATAACCGGGCACCAACACAATCAATATCGTGCCACTTGCCATGATCGACAGGGTGACGATCAGCCCTTTGCGCCGGCCGACGTCGTCGATGTAGGCACCGAGCACGATTGCCCCCAGCGGGCGCATCAAAAAGCCTGCCCCGAACACTGCAAAAGTCATCATCAGGGAGGCGAATTCACTGCTCGCCGGAAAGAACACCGCCGCGATCTGCGTGGCGTAGAAGCCGAACAGAAAGAAGTCGAACTGTTCGAGAAAGTTGCCCGAGGTCACCCGGAAAATGGCGCCGGCCCGCGAGCCGCCGTGTGGGATTGAGGCTGTCATAGAAAGTACTCCACCGCTTTTATGACGTGCGCGACGGGAGGGCGGCGCACGGTTTTTATTGGGGCGGATGGTGGCGCAGATGTAACAATCTGTTAATTGCATTGTTGGCATGGATTGATGTGTAAAGCGGATCAATCCCTCGCGGCCAGCACTAAACCTGTGGGAGCGAGCCTGCTCGCGAAAGCGGTGTGCCAGCCAATGAAGATGTTGAATGTGCCGGCCCCATCGCTGGCAAGCCAGCTCCCACAGGTTTCTTTGGTGTACACAACCTTTGTAAACGACCTGATGCATTGTGGGAGCTGGCTTGCCAGCGATAGCGGCCGCACAGACAACTACAATCCTCAGCCCGCCCAGGCAAAAAACAAGGCGCAGTGCCCCCACTGTTCTTGCAGACACCCCGAAACTTTGTGGGAGCTGGCTTGCCAGCGATGGCGGCCGCTCAGACAACTACAATCCCCAGCCAGCCCAGGCAAAAAAACAAGGAATGATTCCCGAGCCCGGTAGTCCGAGTTCAGGTATCACCCACTTCAAGGAGGTTCACCGATGAACAGCAAAACCCTAATCGCCAGACTGGCCCTCGTCGCCGGCATCGCCGGGATCAGCCCACTTGTTCAAGCGGCGCAAACCTCAAACAACACCGTCGAACATTCCCCCACCGGCGACCGTGAGCTGACCATAGGCGACCGCGCGCCGGACGTTTATCAGCGTAGTGAAAAGGCCTTGAAAAATTGGAACCAGAAAGGATTGAAGCAGCCGGAAGACCAGTCGCAGTGGGTACAGATCAATGACAAATACGTGCTGGTAAAGATCACTAACGGGACGATTATGGAAATCAAACCGGTAGAGCGTTAGACAATGTAGCGCTCTAACCATTTTCGTTGAATCGAAGGAATGGTTAGGGCGTAAGACATAACACTTGGCTCCTCCCATAGAGGTTTTGGTAAAAGTTGCTAGCTGAGAAGATATTGGTTTCTGATCACTATTCAGTGATGGCTCTTTGACACTTGCTGATGATTTTAATTAGAATCCGCTTTGTGAAAAAGCATGCAGGGATTCGGCAAGAATATGCCGGGATAACTAAAATATTATCAGCTTAGCGAATCGTCGAATGGAACCGTCAAAACAGCCATTAAGTAAACTTCTTACGATCGAGGGTACGCAGGAAAGCTATCGGGTTCCGAAGTATCAGCGACCTTATTCATGGTCCGCCCGCGACTGGCAACAGTTGGTGGATGATGTGAATGATGATGCAAATGACAAGGAAGGCCACTATATGGGGTCAGTTATTTGCGTAGATGCCAGTTCTGGTGCGCCGGGCGAACCTCGGGTTTATGAACTGATCGATGGTCAACAGCGAATTACCACTATTTCCTGCTTGTTGATTGCTATTTGGTCAAAGCTCAATGAAGTGCTTTCGGCTGAGGTTGATTTGAAAGAGCAGTCCAGTCTGGATGAGGACGATATTGCTGATTTAAAAGCATTGATGGATGATGTTCGTCGTAAGGTGGTACGAGAGCGCAGATATCAAAAAGATGAAAAGATGCCGGTTCATTCAAGCAGGAATACTTTGCTGGGTGATTTTTATATTGGTCGAAAAAATCGTACCGATTATTATTGCCGGATACTGCCGTCGAGTCAGGATTTAAATCGTGTTGATTATATTAATGCTCTGAGTCATTACAGGTTGTTAGCGCTTGTTGAACACGAGGCACCGAGGAACTGGGGTAATCGTCGTATAGCTAAATGCATTCGTTATTTTTCTGAAGAGTTACCCAGCGATGTGACGGCGCTTAAACTGTTGGCCCAACGAGTAAATGCACTGATTTTTATTCACATCAAGGTCGACAGTCATTCTGATGCCTTCAGACTTTTTGAGGCGATTAACAATCGAGGTGTACCATTATCCGCTCTGGATATTATCAAGAACGCAATGTTGGCCACGCTGGAAAGAAATAGCACTGGTGCTATTGATGAGGCTTTCGAAACTTGGTCCGCCATGACCGAAAGTCTGGGACCAGATGCAGGTCTTCATGAAAGCTATCTGCGGCACTTTTATAATGCATTTCAAGTGGAGGCGGGGCGGAGCGTCCCTAATTTTAAACGAGCAACCAAGACCTCGTTGATTTCTATTTTTGAGTATTTGATAAAAAAGGATGCAGGCGATTTGTTGGATGCTCTAGCCCGGCGTGCCAGTTTTTATACTGCTATTACGCAGCCGGAACGTGCAGATATTGCCCCATTGCGTCGCTCGAAACTGTTGAATTTATCGCGCCTGGATGCCAAGCCAAGTCATCAGTTTTTGCTTTATATGTTGGATAGAGAAGAGAATGGGTGTTGTGCGTCTGCTGACGTAAATAAGTCAATCGATTTTCTTTCACGA
The DNA here is from genome assembly GCF_044743525.1 of Pseudomonas sp. NPDC087598. Classification (NCBI taxonomy): domain Bacteria; kingdom Pseudomonadati; phylum Pseudomonadota; class Gammaproteobacteria; order Pseudomonadales; family Pseudomonadaceae; genus Pseudomonas; species Pseudomonas sp. NPDC087598. Next base: position 72,609 of record NZ_JBIUWQ010000010.1, read on the forward strand.
TACTTTGTGCGCCGAAATCTGACCAGCACCCCTGCCACTAACCGTTTAGATGGTTTGTTTATCGATCTTGTGAGTGTTTGTGAAAAGACCATTAAGAAGAGTGGGGGCTTTTCTTATGAGTTGGTTCGCGGCACTTTGCTCAAGGCGAAGGGTAGCGATGCGCCTGCGGACGATGGGGATTTTGAAGAAGCCTTGAGTACTCATATCTATTATTATAACCCGGTCGTTGCTCGTTACTTGTTGTGCAATTATGTGATGGGGCGCGAAACAAAAGAGCGCCAGATTGATTTGTGGCGCAGAGACGACAAAGGGCGATATGTCTGGACAATTGAACATGTTCTTCCTCAAGGTACATTGAAGTCGGGCTGGATTGAGATGTTGGCAGGTGGCGACGTTGAGAAAGCGCTTGAAATTCAGGAACAATTTGCCGATCAAATAGGTAATTTGACACTGTCTGCTTATAATTCAAATTTGTCCAATGCTGAATTGGTTGAGAAGCAGAAGAAGACTTTGGTCACGCTTGCGGGTGATAAGGCTGCTATAGGATATAAAAACGGCTTATTGCTGAATGACTTGAAGTTCAAGGTCGGAAGAAAAATTTCATGTCTCTCAGGTACCGCCAGTTGGAATGATGAGCACATCGATGCCAGGACTGATGTTCTTGTCGAAGCGATGATGTCGGATTATAAACTCTGAGACTTTATCGGCGTTTATTTGAAACGTTAGATTGTCAGGCGAATTTTAACTTGGCGCTATTTAGGTAGCGCCTCGAATTATTCACCTACTCGACCCGAATGTGATTCATCACCTGCCCACCCCCCAACCGATACTGATTATTGCCACTGCGCTTGGCCTCATACATCGCCAGATCCGCAATGTGCAGCAGGCGATCCATGGCTATCGCGTGATCCGGAAATACCGCCACCCCAAGGCTGGTACCAATGTGGCGCTGGTCGTTGCCGATGCTGATCGGGGGCGACAGTTCGATGAAGATTTTCTGGCAGATGCTGCGGGCTTCGTCTTGCAGGTCGAGGCCCGGTGCCAGGCCTTGCAGGATCACGACGAACTCATCACCGCCAATGCGCGCAACCGTGTCGGTGACGCGCAGAATGCGTTTCAGCCGCGTGGCCGTGGTGATCAGGACTCGGTCGCCGGCGGCGTGACCGTAGTGGTCGTTGATGGTTTTGAAGCCGTTGAGGTCGATAAATACCAGAGCTACGCGCGTGTCAGTCTGCCTCGCGTGATCCAGCGCTTCGGACAAGCGTTGTTCCAGCACCAGGCGATTGGGCAGGCCGGTCAGCAGATCGAAATGGGCGAGGTGTTGCAGGTAGCTGGCCGAGGCTTTCTCTTCGGTGATGTCGCGCACCACGCCCATCATTTTGATCACCGCCTCGTGGTCGTTGCGCACCACGTTGCCGGTTTCCCGTAGCCAGCGAATCGTGCCGTCGGGCCAGACCACGCGGTATTCCTCATCGTGGTTTTCACCGGTTTCCAGGCAGCGCAGTTCACCGGCGCGCACCCTGACGCGATCGTCCGGGTGCACGCACGAACAGAACAGCGCATAGGACGGTGTGATTTCGCCGATCTTGAAGCCGAACATGCCGTAGATCGCATCCGACCAGTACAGACGGTCTGAGTCGACTTCCCAATCCCAGGTGCCGATGCGCGCAAAATACTGGCTGCGCTTGAAACGCTCGACATCGCCGTCCTGATGAATGTTCTGGCCTTCGGCGGCACGTGTCAGCAGTTCACGGTATTCGGCAAGTTGCTTGCGCAAACCGCGTTCTCGCCAGATAAGCAAGGCAATGACGGCTAGCATGACCACACCGATGGCGAGGCTGATCCAGAGCAGAGTCATTGGGGAGCTGCCAGCATGGCGAGTCGATCCGGGAGGTAATGGCGGTTGGCTATGTTAATTCTTCATCACTCGCTTCGGATACAGCGTTGATCTGCGCTTACGGGTTGCCATTGACGGGCAATTCTGGGAAAACGGCGGCCAGCTGAACAATAGAGTGAATGTCATGAATGATGAACTGCAGGTAATCGATCTTCAGGTGGGCGAAGGCAAAGCCGCCGTCAAAGGCGCGCTGATCACCACCCACTACACCGGTTGGCTGGAAGACGGCAGCGAGTTCGATTCCTCCCACAGTCGCGGCAAACCGTTTCAGTGCGTGATCGGCACTGGCCGCGTGATCAAGGGCTGGGATCAAGGTTTGATGGGCATGCAGGTCGGCGGCAAACGCAAACTTCTGGTGCCGGCGCACCTAGGTTACCGCGAGCGGACGATGGGCAAGATCCCGCCGAATTCCAATCTGGTGTTTGAGATTGAGTTGCTGGAAGTGCTGACGCGGGATGATTGAGGTAATCGGACTGTTGGTTCGCTTGTCGACGATGCAACTTTAAGGTCTGTTTTCAACCTGACTGACCACTCAGGAAAAACTTTTTGGCCCGCCGAGACAAATGCCAGAGCGGGCCTTTCCTGACTTGTCAGCTCTTGAAACCCTGTAGTCCATTAGCATGGCAATAGTCGCTTACAGCGCGTGTCACACCATCTAGTGAGTCATCCTCGCCAGCCTCCGGGTAGAACAGCAAGTCGCTTCCAGCTGGATGGGGGACAATCTTGTTGAAGTGATCGACGAGCTCACCGCGTTCATCCTCGGTCCGAGCATCTTCAATTGCCTGAATCAGAGACTTGAATTCCTCTTCGGTGTAGTAAGCCAGATGACTCTTTAATTCCATTATTCAACTCCCCTGTGAATGTCGATATGGCGTCTTGGGGTGACGACATTGATGTTGTCCGTATCAAGCCCATTGCAACGGCTGACCCAGCGGGAAGCAAATGTCTACCTCAAGCTTTGCTGCGGCAGACAGATTGACCAGCGCATCCAGAGAGAGCTTGTCGATTTTGCCATTGAGCACATCGTTGAGCCGCGGCTGGGTAATGCCCAAGCGTTTGGCTGCTTCTTTTTGAGGAAGCTCCCAAGCCCGGATGGTCTCGCAAAGCGTGCGCATCAGCTTGGCCCGCAGACGCATATTGGCGGCATCCTGCGGCGTGTCTTCCAGTGCATCCCAGACACTTGAGTAGCGCGGGAAGCGGGGGTGATGTTCCTTCATGCTTGGGCCTTCCTGGGGTTTGGCTTTCAGATATTCGTCGGCAGAAAGAAAGCTTCGCGAGCAGGCTCACTCCTACAGTGATTGCGGTGGTTCTGCAGATCCAGTGTGGGAGCGAGCCTGCTCGCGAAGAGCGATCACGCGGTCAATCAGGCTGCGTGCGCCATCTCGGCCAAGGTGTCGGCCACCGTCCTTTGCAGTGAGGGGAATCGGCGGCTCACTCGGCGCAGCGCCGGCAGGACGGCGTCGATTTCCAGTTCATCGAGTTGGGCGAGGACGGTGACGGCGGAGGCGACGATGGTTTCTCGTTCGCTTTCGAAGAGCACCAGGCAGGTGTTCTGCGCCCAGCGTCGGTCGCGTTCGTTGAAGCCCATGGCTACCAACGCCGCGACGACTTGTGCATCTGTTTTTTGGGTCATGGTCATTGCCTAAGGTCGGGGTCGAGTTTATCGAGGGCGCGGTTGACCGCGAGTTCGCCGAGCATCACCACTTGCTGGATGCCGAGCACGGTGTTGCGGTAGGGCGAGTCGAGCAGGGCGGCGAAGTCGCTGAGCATGATGCTGGCCGAGGCCATGGATTCGCAGGCGTGGGCCATGAGCTCTTCGGTGCCGGTGTTCGGGTCAACGAGGAACATGGTGCTGGGTCTGCGCGGTGGCGAAGGAGGCGTCGGTTTGAGGTAGTGATCGAGGGCGCGTTCGGCGGCGTCGTGGAGTTTTCTGGAGCCCGGCGTGGAATAGGGGGACGTAGGATTTGGATCGATTTCCGCGCCTGTTTCGGGCGGGTTCGGAGTAATTTGAACATATGCTGGGAAACCTCAATGAGGCTGACGCCGTTCTGCGACTAAACATTAGGTGGCAGCTATACGCAGGTTAGTCGACCGGGATCCCAAGCATTACCGGCGCGCTCGAAAGCGCCCTGCGCATAGCCGCCATTGAGTGCAGGCATGGAAATGCCAGACTGAATAACAGCTTGCGAACTTGAGAAAACACCGAGCGACTAAACCCGATCACTGAACATTCAGCGACGCGAACCAAGTTACCGGCACCCCTCAAGCCGCACAAGCCGGCGGATTCTGGCGTAGTTGTAGGCAAAGGCGCAAGGCGCTGTAGCCTCATGGCTGATGCCTAAATGATGCTGCGTTTTACCGGATGCCTTCGCGAGCAGGCTCGCTCCCACAAGGGCAAATGCATTTCAAAAGGTGGGAGCGAGCCTGCTCGCGAAGAGGCCCTGAAAATCACCTCAGGAACTGACCTTCACCCCACGCCCAAACCGCTCCCGATACACCGACGGCGGCACTCCCACCACCCCGCGAAACGCCACACGAAAACTCTCCACTGACCGATACCCGCAGCGCTCGGCAATCTGCTCGGTGTTGTGCGCCGTGCTCTCGAGCAACTCCCGCGCTCGCGCCAGCCGTTCATGCTGCAACCACGCCTTGGGCGACTGCCCGTTGGCCTCGGTGAACCGCCGCAAAAACGTGCGCTCGCTCATCGCCGCTTCACTGGCCAGATCGCGCACCTCCAACGGCTCATGCAAGCGCTCGCGCGCCCACTGCATCACCCGTGACAGATCGTTGCGCGGCGTTGGGCTGACCGGCGTCGGAATGAACTGCGCCTGGCCACCGGTACGCTGCGGCGACATCACCAGTCGCCGCGCCACCGAGTTGGCGACTTGCGTGCCGAAGTCCCGCGCCACCAGATGCAGACAGGCGTCAATCCCGGCCGCGCTGCCCGCCGAAGTGATCAATTGGCCTGAGTCGACGTAAAGCACATCCGCATCGACTGCAATTGCCGGGAAGCGCTGCGCCAGTTCCGTGGTATAGCGCCAATGCGTGGTGGCGGCATGCCCGTCGAGCAGGCCACTGGCCGCCAGCACAAACACCCCCGAGCAAATCGACAATAACCGTGCGCCACGGGCATGGGCCTGACGCAAGGCATCGAGCAGCGCTTGCGGCACCTCGGCATTGCGATCACGCCAGCCAGGAATGATGATGGTGCGCGCCTCGGCGAGCAGTTCCAGACCGCCATCGGCCAATACCTGAATGCCGCCCAAGGCACGCATCGGGCCTTGATCGACCGCCGCAATGGCGTGCGTGTACCACGGGAAATCGAACTCCGGCCGGGCCAGGCCGAAGATCTCCACGGCAATGCCAAACTCGAAGGTGCAGAGGCCGTCGTAGGCCAGAATTGCGACCAGACCTGGTGATGTCGGCATTTGGCGGAAAATTCCCGGTGAGTGTCTTGTCCGCCACTGTAGCGGCAAGCGGGCGCTCGATAAAGTCTGTGCACACCCGTTCAGATAAAGGAGCAAACCCCATGACCAGTCTGGTTCGCGACATCCCTGCCGCTCCGTCGGCAATCGCGCTGATGCACTTCAGCAATCGTCTGACCTTCGAAACCGATTGTTCCGACGTCTTCAGTAGCCAGGAGGCCGGTGAGGTGGATTTTGTCCTGGTCGACGTGCGCGGGCCGCTCGCCTTCGAACGCGGGTATGTGCCGGGGGCGATCAATTTCCCGACGCGGTCGCTCACGGCAGAGGCGCTGGCGGGCTACCCGAAAACCACGTTGTTCGTGGTCTATTGCGCCGGCCCGCATTGCAACGGCGCGAACAAGGCTGCGGTGAAACTGGCGGCGTTGGGGTACCCGGTCAAAGAGATGATCGGCGGCGTGACCGGATGGCTGGATGAAGGCTTCGAACTGAGCGTGGCTACAGCGGCAAACACGCCCATCCCCTGCGAATGCTAATGCCTTTGTAAGAGCTGCCGAAGGCTGCGATCCTTTGATCTTGTTGCTAAAAAACCAGGTCAAAAGATCGCAGCCTGCGGCAGCTCCTACAGGGGATTTTTGTGCTGTTTGAGGGCTTGTCCTACAGCCTTTGCACCACGACGGCGCGCCTGTTGACTCCGGTCAATCGGCTCGCCGATTTTCTATAAGTATTTGTCGCTTCAACACAATTTACCCTGTGCGCGCCGCCATAGACTGCCGGCCACTTCGGAGTTTGCCGCTAAATGGCCATGACCGAACGCTGAATCGAAAGCTGCCAATAAAAGCCTCCGCACACAGGAGTTATAAATGAAGAAGCTAGTGATGTTTGGTGCCCTGGCACTGTCGATGTTGTCCCTGACCGCTGTGGCCGAAGACGCCAAGCCGATCCGCATCGGTATCGAAGCCGGTTACCCGCCATTCTCGATGAAAACCCCTGACGGCAAACTGGCCGGTTTTGACGTGGACATCGGCGATGCGTTGTGTGAGCAGATGAAAGTCAAATGTACCTGGGTCGAGCAGGAATTCGATGGCCTGATCCCGGCGCTGAAAGTGAAGAAAATCGACGCCATCCTGTCCTCGATGACCATCACCGACGACCGCAAGAAAAACGTCGACTTCACCATCAAGTACTACCACACCCCGGCGCGCTTCGTGATGAAGGAAGGCTCCGGTGTCAAAGATCCGCTGACCGAACTCAAGGGCAAGAAAGTCGGCGTGCTGCGTGCCAGCACCCACGACCGTTACGCCACTGAAGTGCTGGTCCCGGCCGGGATCGACCTGGTGCGTTACGGCTCGCAACAGGAAGCCAACCTTGACATGGTCTCCGGGCGTATCGACGCGATGCTGGCCGACTCGGTCAACCTCAGTGACGGTTTCCTGAAAACCGACGCTGGCAAAGGCTTCGAATTCGTCGGTCCGACCTACGAAGACGCCAAATACTTCGGCGGCGGCGCCGGGATTGCAGTGCGCAAGGGCGATACCGCGCTGGCTGAGCAGTTCAACAAGGCCATCACCGAAATTCGCGCCAACGGCAAGTACAAACAAGTGCAGGACAAGTACTTCGACTTTGACGTATACGGCCATTAATACGCCGTAAAAAAAGTGGCCCCGGTTATCCGGTGGCCACTTTTTTTGTGCCCATGATTTATCCTCCACCACACCTTTCCAATGTAGGAGCTGCCGCAGGCTGCGATCTTTTGATGCTGATGTTTAAAAACAAGATCAAAAGATCGTAGCCTGCGGCAACTCCTACAGAGTTCGCGGAGTTTTCTTATGCAACGCATCGATCATGTTCTGCCCTGGAGTCACCTGGGCAGCGAGCGCTCCCTGAGTGTGTTTCGTTATGGCGCCGGCACGCGCAAGGTGTACATCCAGGCCAGCCTGCATGCCGATGAACTGCCGGGTATGCGCACCGCATGGGAACTCAAGCAACGTTTGAACGCACTGGAAGCGCAAGGTCGCTTGCAAGGCGTGATCGAACTGGTGCCGGTCGCCAACCCGATTGGCCTCGATCAACACCTGCAAGGCGCGCACATGGGGCGCTTCGAACTGGGCAGCGGCAAGAACTTCAACCGCGCCTTCGTCGAACTCAGTGCGCCGGTCGGTGCGTTGATCGGCGAGCGTCTGGGCGCTGACGCCGAGGCCAACGTCGCCTTGATCCGCGAGGCCATGGGCCAGGTCTTCGATGAACTGCCGCCAGCGGCGTCGCAACTGGAGGCACTGCACCGCTTGCTGCTGCGGCATGCCTGCGATGCCGACATTACCCTCGATCTGCACTGCGATTTCGACGCCGCGATTCACATCTATGCGTTGCCGCAACACTGGCCGCAGTGGCAATCGCTGGCGGCGCGGCTGAAGGCTGGCGTGGCGCTGTTGTGTGAAGATTCCGGCGGCAGCTCGTTCGATGAATCCTGCTCGACGCCGTGGTTGCGTCTGGCGCGAGCCTTCCCGAACGCGGCGATTCCAGCGGCCAACCTCGCTACCACGCTGGAACTGGGCAGCATGGGCGACACCCGGGTCGATCAAGCTCAGGCCAACTGCGAGGCGATTCTCGGTTTTCTGGCGGAGCAGGGTTTCATCAGCGGCGAGTGGCCGGCGGCGCCGAGCGAGTGCTGCGAAGGCCTGCCGTTCGAGGGCACCGAATACCTGTTCGCGCCGCACCATGGCGTGGTGAGTTTCCTGCGTAGCGCGGGCGAGTGGGTAGAGAAGGGCGATGCATTGTTTGAGGTGGTCGATCCGTTGCAGGACCGCGTGACCACCGTGCGCGCCGGCACCAGTGGCGTGTTGTTCGCGATTGATCGCGGGCGTTATACCGAGCCGGGGATCTGGCAGGCGAAAGTGGCGGGGCGGGTGCCGTTTCGCACGGGCAAACTGACTAACGACTGACAGATCTTCGCTGGATATTTTGGCCCTTTCGCGAGCAGGCTCGCTCCCACTTTGGAAATGTATTCTCCTGTGGGAGCGAGCCTGCTCGCGAAGGGGCCATCAACAACACCCAATTCATAGCCCTTCATTGGATTTGATGGCCTCATCGCTGGCAAGCCAGTTCCCACAGTGATTGAGGGTGTTCACAGATATTGTATTCACACAAATCCTGTGGGAGCTGGCTCGCCAGCGATGGCGGTTTTGACGGCGCCACAGCATTAGGATCCCTGGCCCAGGATGTTAGGCTCCCCCCCGAACCCGACACTCTGTGAAAGGAAGGCTCTATGTTGAAGGTGTTTGCTCTGTTGACCCTGCTGGCGTCCACCGCCGTCCACGCTCAAACCACGCTGCAATCCGATCTACCGCTCAAGTACATCGAACAGGTTCACACCGACGCCGATCCGCGTCCGCTGGTGATTTTCCTGCATGGCTACGGCAGTAACGAGGCCGATCTGATCGGGATGAAATTCCAACTGCCCGCGCAATACAACTACCTGTCAGTGCAGGCGCCGTTGGCATTGGGCGAAGGGCGTTTCCAATGGTTTCGCAAGAAAGGCGAAGGTGCCTACAACGGCGAGACTGATGATCTGAAGGCCAGTGGCCAGAAGCTTCGGGATTTTGTTGCGCAAGCGGCGAAGAAATATCACACCACTCCGGACAAGGTGTACCTGATCGGCTTCAGCCAGGGCGCGATGATGACCTACGAGGTGGGACTGCGTCCGCCCGTGGCCGTGGGCGGTATCGCGGCGTTGAGCGGACGGTTGTTGCCAGTGTTGAAAACCGAACTGAAGACCGCGCAACAACCGCTGCCACTGAGCATCTTCATCGGTCATGGCACGGCTGATGATCGCGTGCCGTACCACGACGGCGTAGCGGCCAATGAACTGTTGCAGAAACTCGCCTACACCCCGCAGTTTCACGCCTATCCTGGCGTCGGCCACAGCATCAGTGCGGCCGAGCTACGGGATTTGAACGCATGGTTGCAGCAACTCAATCCTTGAGGATGGTTTTCACCAGCGCGTCGTGATCTTTTTTGTCGCTGACCCGGGAAATGACCTGGACCAGCGCCATGCGTGTACCGGAACCGGCCATCAACGTCGTGTTGAGTGTCTGGCCGCCGCCCTGAGTGGCGGTGCTGTCGACCTGACGCAGGCCCAGGCCTGTGCCTTTCTGGGTCAGGCTTTTTTCGCTGAGCTTGTTGAAGTCCGGCAGCGCCTTGCGCTGGGCATCAACGAAGTCAGCGACGGTGCCGTCGAGGAACTCGCTGTCGTTGTCCTTGACGTTGTTGCCTTCGGGAATCTGGTTTTCGGCGGCAATCACCACGGTTTTGGTGGCCTGATTGGTGTACATCGTGCCCGTGGCGCCCGTCGGACTGGCCGGCAGCGGATCGGCGACGAAGCCTTTTGGCAGCGTGAAGGTGAACTTGCCATTGAGCATCGAGACCTTCTCGGTCGTGGCTTTTTCCTTGGCCTTGGCGGCCTGAGCGTTGATGGCGCCGAGGCCGGCGACTGCCGCCAGCAACAGGACGACAGCTTTTTTGCTCAACAATGTCATTCGAATCTCCGGGAAGTGGTCGTGCCTAGGCGGGCGATCATCCCACGCAGCGCCTTGGCACTCCAGCCCGGCTCGTCCGGACTCACGTACATGAAGTGACTGATTCCCTGTGGCGAGGGAGCTTGCTCCCGCTGGGGTGCGCAGCGCCCCCCGCTTTTTTGCGACTGCTAAGCATCCCAGCGGGACGGTGCGACGATTAGACAAGCTCCCTCGCCACAGGAATAACCTCAGCCTTCAGACGTTCGCGTTGACCTCACCGGCGCCGGTTTGGCGAGCAACTTGCGGGTCACACCAAGCATGGCCACCGACACGGCAACACCTAGGGCAAATCCGGTCAGCCCCAGGCTCGGCAAGGTCAGCGCCGAGACCAGGCAAAACGCCGAAAACGAATACATCCCGGTCGCCGTTGCCCGTAGCAGCGCGGCAGTAAACGCCGGGCCGCGAGTCTGCTGGGAAAACACCGCCATGACACTGCCCAGCACCGGGAACACCGCCAGCAGTCCGCTCCAGCGTTCGCCGACGGTACTGGCCAGCATCGTCACCACCAGCGTCAATGCCGCACCAGCAATCATTCGCCAGATCAGTCGATCCGACTTCGGCGCCGGGCCGTTCAGCGCCGGTTGCACGTCGGGAAACAGGTAGGGCGCCGCCAACAACGCAATGGCCGCGGCGATTACCGAGAATGGCAATGAAGCCGGAATCAGTGACAGCAGCCACGCGAGCGCAGCCCAGACAGCCAGCGAAACGCATAACGCCCACGGCCAGTTCGCGCGTTGGGCGACCTGCGCGTAGGTGATGCAGAACGCAATCATCGCGAACATCGCCGACAACGCGGCCACCGCCGAGTGCGCGGCAAACTGCGGCCCTTGCTCGATGGCGAGGAAAAACAGAATCGGCCCGACCACCACCGGCAAGCCCGACAGCCACCCGGCCACGCTTGGCCCCCAACGCTTGCCGGCCAGCGAAATCAGCAGCAGGAAACCGGGAATCAGCAGCAGTTTGAGGATCAGCACGCAGGTGTCTCCGTCGGGTAAGAGTGGGGCCACGTTAGCACTGGTGCTGACGGATTGCTGCATTGTTGTACAAAAACTGTATACAAAACTCGGTTGGCGATTCGTGGCTATGCTCTGATTATCAGGGTTTTGCCGGAGTCGATGCCGCGATGAACAGAACACCGAAGGTGTTGCGTGGATGCTGCGGCATCGGCTTGTGGGCGTTGCTGCTGACCCCGACCTGGGCCAATTGGCAGGACGCGGTGCCGGGCGCGCAGATCATTGGCACCGGCGATTTCAGCGTGTGGGGTTTTGATGTCTACAACGCTCGCCTGTGGAGCGCTGCGCGGCCGCTGGCACCGGACCAACCGTTTGCTCTGGAACTGATCTATCGCCGGACCATTTCCCGCGACGACCTGGTGAAAGCCAGCGTCGATGAAATCAAGCGTCTGGCTGGCAGCAACATCAGCGCCGCGCAACTCGCCGGTTGGCAAATCCAGATGCAGCAGTCGTTTGTCGATGTACAGGCCGGCACGCGCATCACCGGGGTTTATCTGCCGGGGCAGGGCGCACGTTTTTTTGTCGGGCAGCAGTTACAACATGAGATCGATGATCCGCAGTTTGCCCGGGCTTTTTTTGATATCTGGCTGGATCCGCGAACGCGCAGCCCCGAGTTGCGTCAGCAGTTGCTGGGTGTGAGTCGGTAAATCTGTAGGCGCTGTCGAAGGCTGCGATCTTTTGCCCTTCAAGGCTCAGCCCGAAACGTCTAAGCTGCGCCATTGCAACTTGTTTCTGGATGTGTGCGTGAAATTCAGCTTACCCAAAATTGCCACCGCGCCGTTTTGCCCGCCGGAAGTCGCCGGCAGCGTCACGGTTGATCCCAATGCCGCGTTTTTCAAGCGGGTGCTGAGCTTCGCCGGCCCCGGTTTGCTGGTGTCGATCGGCTACATGGATCCGGGTAACTGGGCGACGGCCATCGAAGCCGGATCGCGTTTTGGCTACAGCTTGTTGTTCGTGGTGTTGCTGGCGAGTCTGGCGGGCATGGTCGTGCAATGCCTGTGCTCGCGGCTGGGCATCGCCACCGGGCGCGATCTGGCGCAATTGTCCCGCGAGCGCTACAGCACGCCGACGGCGCGCCTGCAATGGGTGTTGGCGGAGATCTCGATCATCGCCACCGACCTTGCCGAAGTCCTCGGCTGCGCGCTGGCGTTTCATTTGCTGCTCGGCTGTTCGCTGACCTTCGGCATTGCCCTGACCGCGTTCGATACGCTGCTGGTGCTGGCCCTGCAGAACCGCGGATTCCGTCGACTGGAAGCGATCATGCTGGTGCTGGTCGCCACCATTGGCGTGTGTTTCTTCGTCGAGTTGGTGCTGATCAAACCCTACTGGCCGGACGTCGCCCAGGGTTTCAAACCGTCACTCGCGGCGATCAGCGATGCGGCGCCGTTGTACCTGGCGATCGGCATTCTCGGCGCCACGGTGATGCCGCATAACCTTTATCTGCATACCTCGATCGTGCAGACGCGGATGATCGGCAAGGATCTGGCGAGCAAACAGGACGCGGTAAAACTCGCACGCATCGACACGATTGGCTCGCTGGCGCTGGCGCTGCTGGTTAACGCGGCGATTCTGATTCTCGCGGCGGCGGCGTTTCACAAGACCGGGCACACCGATGTGGTGGACATTCAGGACGCCTATCACTTGCTCGATCCGCTGGTCGGCGGCGCGCTCGCCAGCGTGTTGTTTGGCGTGGCGCTGCTCGCGTCCGGCCAGAGCTCGACCTTCACCGGCACCATCGCCGGCCAGGTAATCATGGAGGGCTATCTGAACCTGCGGATTCCCTGCTGGCAACGACGCCTGATCACCCGAGGCCTGGCGTTGATTCCGGCGTTTATCGGCGTGTGGCTGATGGGCGACGGCGCGGTGGGCAAATTGCTGGTGATGAGCCAGGTGGTGTTGAGCCTGCAACTGCCCTTCGCCTTGTATCCGCTGATTCGCATGACCAACGATAAACAACTGATGGGGCCGTTTGTGAACCGCTGGCCGACCCGCGTGCTGGCGTGGGGGTTGTTTGTGTTGATCAGCGGCGCCAATAGCTGGTTGATCCTGCAACTGGCAGCCTGACCGTTGATTGTGTGGTGACTGACCTGCCGTCTTCGCGAGCAAGCCCCATTCTCACCTCTGGAATGCAATTCCCTGTGGGAGCGAGCCTGCTCGCGAAGACGTCCGTTCAGGCGCCGACAAAAACGAACAGCGGAATACGCCCATTGAGTGAAGGCCGGTAGTGCCAGCTCAGGCGATCCAGCTCCACGCCATGATCGAGAATTTGCCTCAGCGTCGCACTGGCAATGCCCATCGCCAATGTTTGCCCCGGACACTGATGCCGACCGCTGCCAAAACTGAAACTGCGGCGGTTCTTCCGGTCCGGCAGGAACATATCGGGATTTTCGTTCAGCGCCGGATCGCGGTTGGCCGAGGCCAGCAGCACCAGAATCACATCGCCAGCCTCCATGCGTATGCCATCGATTTCGCAGGACGCCGCGACAAAGCGTCGGGTGTTTTGTACCGAAGGGTCGAAGCGCTGGACTTCGCTCAGCAGGGCTTCGACGGGCTGGGCGCATAGTTGAGGATTTCGCTGCAGCGCCACCAGCGCATTGCCGATCAGTCCTGCGGAGGCTTCAAATGTCTGCGAGCAGAGGCCGATCAGGTTGGCGATCAGGGTTTCTTCATCGCCATTGAAGTGCTGGCGGATTCGCGCAAGCAAAGCGCTGTACCCGGCAGATTCGGCCAGCAATTCGATGAAGTAACCCCGCAGTTGTTCTGCTGCGAGGTGCGCCGCCGCCAATTGCAGGTCATTGCTCAGCGGCGACAGACAGGCGGCGAAATCGGCGGTCAGGTCACTGATTGCCCGACTTTGCGCCGGGCTGAACCCGAGCAATGCCGCGACCACGCACACTGGGCCACGGAACATGGCTTTATATAGACCGTCCGCGTCTGTGCTGATCAGCCGTGCGCTCACCCGTGCGCGGATCTCGTCCTGATCGATCAGCCCCAAAGCAGGTTCGATGGCCGAACGCGGGCAACGCTGGCGCTCGCCGTCGTTCATCCGCATCAACTGGCCGAAGACGTTGCCGGCGATGCCCTCGGCGATCGCTTTGGGCACGGGCTCCTGCGCGGGACGCACCCGGCACTCGGCATTCGCCAGTACCGCGCAAACCGCGCGAGCGCTGCTGGCGACCCATAATTTCAGGCCGGGATGAAACGTCAGCCCACCCTCGGCGCGCAGCGTTGCGTAGTAGGGATAAGGATCGGCGTGAGTCGCAGCGATGATCGGGTCCATGGTTCGCAGCCTTGTCGTGGGGGAAAGTGTTGCTACTATCTCCACTCAGTCACGGCGATGATTCGTCCGGGAGCGAACTATGCACGCAGAACATCAAGACATCGGCGTCTCGCAGGTGGCCGCCGCCATCGCCGAACCGGCCCGCACGAAAATCCTCTGTTCGCTGATGGACGGCCACGCCCGCACCGCCACCGAGCTGGCGGCGATTGCCGAGGTCGGCGCGTCCACCGCCAGCGCGCACCTGGCCAGGCTCAAGGATCTGGCGCTGGTGCGTCTGCATGTCCAGGGCCGCCACCGTTATTACAGCCTCGCCGACACGCGTGTCGCCCAGGCCCTGGAAGCGTTGATGGTGATCGGCCAGAGCGCCACGCCGACCTTCAAGCCGCACACGCCGGATCGCCTGCAATTCGCCCGCACCTGTTACGACCACATGGCCGGGACACTGGCGGTGCTGCTGCATGACCGCTTTATCGAGGCGGGATGGCTGCAGGCAACCGATGAGCAGGCGTATTGCGTGAGCGCCAGTGGCGAGGCGTTGTTTGCCGAGCTGGGGGTTGAGGTCGGCGATCTGTCGACGTTGCGTCGTAAATTCGCCTGCCCCTGTCTGGACTGGAGCATGCGCCGACCGCATCTCGGGGGTTCGCTGGGGACTGCGTTGTTGCAGGTGGCGTTGAAGCGCAAATGGCTGACGCAGGATCTCGACAGTCGGGCGTTGGCGCTGACGGCGCTGGGGCGTAAGGAAATCCGTGCGCGATTCGGCATCGAGTTGCCGGTAGAGGCTGACATCAAAAGATCGCAGCCTGCGGCAGTATCTACAGGGACTGTCTATAGCTGAGTCGCGTAGAAGCTGCCGAAGGCTGCGATCTTTTGATCTGGTCTTGCACCTTGTGCTCATCCGATAGACTCGATACTGTACGCATAACCAGTATCGAGTCGTAGCCATGCAAATCATCGACAAGCTCAGCATCCTCGCCGACGCCGCCAAGTACGACGCTTCCTGCGCGAGTAGCGGTGCGCCCAAGCGCAGTTCCGAGGGCAAGAGTGGCCTGGGCTCGACCGATGGCATGGGCATTTGCCACAGCTACACGCCGGACGGGCGCTGCGTCTCGCTGTTGAAGATTCTGCTGACCAATTTCTGTCTCTACGACTGCCAATACTGCGTCAATCGCCGTTCCAGCGATGTACCACGCGCACGCTTCACGCCCGAGGAAGTGGTCACGCTGACCATGGACTTCTATCGGCGCAACTGCGTCAGCGGTCTGTTTCTCAGTTCCGGCATCATTCGCTCGGCGGACTACACCATGGAACAGCTTGTCCGGGTGGCAAAGCTGCTGCGTGAAGAGCACGAATTTCGCGGTTATATCCACCTCAAGACCATTCCCGATGCCGATCCTGCGCTGATCGAAGAGGCGGGACGTTACGCCGATCGCCTGAGCGTCAATATCGAACTGCCGACCGATGCCAGCCTGCAGACCCTGGCGCCGGAGAAAAACATTGGCTCGATCAAGCAGGCCATGCAAACCATCTACACCGGCGAGCAAACCGTACTCAACGAACCTCGCGGCCCAAAATTCGCTCCGGCGGGGCAAAGTACGCAGTTGATCGTCGGCGCCGATGACACCGACGACAGCACGATCCTCCACGGCGCGCAGGCGTTGTACGGCAACTACCGTCTGCGCCGGGTTTACTACTCGGCGTTCAGTCCGATCCCCGACAGCCCGAAAAGCGTGCCGCTGGCCGCGCCGCCGCTGATGCGTGAACACCGTTTGTATCAGGCTGATTTTCTCTTGCGCAGTTATGGCTACAGCGCCGACGAACTGCTCAAGGGGCCGGGCAATCTGGCGCTCGACATCGATCCGAAACTGGCATGGGCGCTACAGAATCGTGAGGTGTTCCCGCTCGATCTCAATCGCGCCGAGGCTTCGTTGATTGCGCGTATTCCCGGCATCGGCCTGCGCACCACCGAGCGGCTGGTGGAGTTGCGCCGGCAACGACGGATTCGTTACGAAGACGTCGCACGCATGCGTTGCGTATTGGCCAAGGCCAAGCCGTTCATTATCACCAGCGACTACCACCCACAGCAGGCCGAAGTGACCAGTCATTTGCTCTACCAGCAATTGCGCGACCGGCCGGCACCGCAGCAGATGGGGTTGTGGGGATGATCAATCTCGATTGCGATGACCTGTTCGACACCTGGCGTCAGCAGGCGCGCTGGCTGCTCAGTCATGAAATCGATCCGAGCGTGGTGAGCTGGGCCTCGGAAGGGGTGGCCGATCTGTTTGCCAGCGATGATCACGCACCTGAGGGGCAGGGGCCGTTTCAGGCGCGAATCCCGCGTACGCTGCTCGATACACTGGAACAGGCCGCGCAATACCGCGGCGATCAACGCTGGAGCCTGCTGTATGAAGTGCTCTGGCGAGTCAGCCACGGTGATCGCACGGCGATGATGGCCGGCGACAAACTCGGCAGCGAGTTGCAGCGGCGGATCAAGCAAGTAAGCCGCGAAGCCCATCATTTGCATGCATTCGTGCGCTTCATCGAACGACCGAAAGATCTACCCGGCCCACAATATGTGGCGTGGCACGAACCGGCTCACGACATTCTGCACCGTGCCAGTGAGCATTTCATCGGGCGTATGGGCCGCCACCGTTGGCTGATCGCTACGCCGCGTGATGGCGTTTATTACGACGGCGAACGACTGATTCACGAACGCCAGTGCCCGACTGAATGGCAACAATTGGCACAGAACGTTGACGATCCGCACGGTGATTTGTGGTTGACCTATTACAGCCACATCTTCAACCCGGCGCGGTTGAATCCTAAAGTGATGCAAGGGCATCTGCCGGTGCGGTTCTGGAAGAATTTGCCGGAGGGGGAGTTGATCCCGCAGTTGATCACTCAGGCGCGCATGGGCAAACAGCAGGATGGGCAAGCGAGCGGGATTGCCAGTCGCACAGGCAAGCGGATTGCGTTGAAATGAAAATCCAAGATTCAAATAAAAAGCCCCCACCGATCACTCGATGGGGGCTTTTTTACGTCTGGGCCGTCAGATCAAACCTTGACGATCCAGCCCGCTGGCGCTTCGATGTCGCCGGTCTGCACGCCAGTCAGCTCTTTGTAAAGCTTCTGGGTAACAGGGCCGACTTCGGTTTCGCTGTGGAAAACGTGCAGGTGGTCGTTGTAGCTGATGCCGCCGATCGGGGTGATCACGGCTGCAGTACCGCAAGCGCCGGCCTCTTTGAAGTCCGACAGCTTGTCGATCAGCACATCACCTTCAACCACTTCCAGGCCCAGACGCGATTTTGCCAGTTCGATCAGCGACAGACGGGTGATACCCGGCAGTACCGACGGCGAGTTCGGGGTGATGAACTTGTTGTCGTGGGTGATCCCGAAGAAGTTGGCCGAACCGACTTCCTCGATCTTGGTGTGGGTCATCGGATCGAGGTAGATCGCATCGGCGAAGTTGGCTTTCTTCGCTTTCGAGCCCGGCATCAGGCTGGCGGCGTAGTTGCCACCGACCTTGGCTGCGCCGGTGCCTTGTGGGGCAGCGCGGTCGTAGCTGGAGATCTGGAAGTTGTGCGGGGTCAGGCCGCCCTTGAAGTAGGCGCCGACCGGAATGCAGAAGATCGAGAAGATGAACTCGGGGGCGGTGCGCACGCCGATGTTGTCACCCACACCGATCACGAACGGACGCAGGTACAGCGCGCCGCCGGTGCCGTATGGCGGAATGAAGCGCTCGTTGGCACGAACCACGGCTTTACAGGCTTCGATGAACTGCTCGGTGTCGACCGTCGGCATCAGCAGACGCGCGCAGCTGCGCTGCATGCGCAGGGCGTTCTGGTCCGGGCGGAACAGGTTGATCGAGCCGTCCTTGCAACGATAGGCCTTCATGCCTTCGAAGCACTGCTGACCATAGTGAAGGGCAGTCGAGCCTTCGCTGATGTGCAGCACGTTGTCTTCGGTCAGGGTGCCTTTGTCCCACTCGCCATCGCGAAAGTACGACAGATAGCGTTTGTCGGTCTTGATGTAGTCAAAACCCAGCTTGTCCCAATTGATGCTTTCGTTACCCATGACACCCTCTATCACTGAACAACCGTCGAAACGGTTCAAGGCTTCTGACGTTTTTTGGATGGGCACAACAATACTTCATTCTTGAGCGGTTTCGCAGCCCGGACTATCGGATGACAGACAGATAGTTCGTGTTGACCTCAAGAATTCGCGAGCAGGCTCGCTCCCACATTTGAAATGCATTCCCCTGTGGGAGCGAGCCTGCTCGCGAAGGGGCCATCACAGCCACCCTCAATAAATCTGAATCACAGGTGCAACGCATGCCCCAATGCACGCAGCGCCGCTTCCTGCACCGCTTCACCCAAGGTCGGATGCGCATGAATGGTGCCGCCGATGTCTTCCAGCCGCGCACCCATTTCCAGGCTTTGCGCAAACGCCGTCGACAATTCCGAAACCCCGACACCCACCGCTTGCCAGCCAACAATCAGATGATTGTCGCGACGAGCGACCACGCGCACGAAACCGCTTTTCGATTCCAGGGTCATCGCCCGACCGTTGGCGGCGAACGGGAAGCTGGAAACGATGCAGTCCAGCCCCGCAGCCTTGGCCTCGTCCGGCGTCTTGCCGACCACCACCAGTTCCGGGTCGGTGAAGCACACGGCGGCAATGGCGGTCGGGTTGAATTCGCGGTTTTTGCCGCTGATCAGTTCAGCGACCATTTCGCCCTGGGCCATGGCACGGTGCGCCAGCATCGGCTCGCCGCTGAGGTCACCGATGGCGTAGACGTTGCGCATACTGGTCTGGCAGCGGCTGTCGATCTTGATCGCCGAGCCGTTCATGTCCAGATTCAAGGCTTCCAGGTTCCAGCCTTGGGTATTCGGTTTGCGACCGACGGCGACCAGCACCTGATCGGTTTCCAGGTTAAGGGTTTCACCTTCGGGATCGCGCACTTGCAACGTGCCGTCGAAGCCTAGAACGCTGTGCTTGAGATACAGCTTCACGCCCAGCTGTTTCAGTGCGTCATGCACCGGTTGCGTCAGTTCCGCGTCATAGGCCGGCAGGATACGATCCTGCGCTTCGACCACACTGACCTCGGCACCCAGCTTGCGATAGGCAATGCCCAGCTCCAGGCCGATATAACCACCGCCAACCACAACCAGGCGTTTCGGTACCGACTTCGGCGCCAGGGCTTCGGTGGAGGAGATGATCGGCCCGCCAATCGGCAGGATCGGCAGATTGACGCTGGTCGAACCGGTGGCCAGCACCAGATGTTCGCACTGGATACGGGTGTCGCCGACTTCGACGGTTTTGCCATCGATCACCTTGGCCCAGCCGTTGATGACCTGAACCTTGTTCTTTTTCAGCAGGGCAGCGACGCCAGTGGTCAGGCGATCAACGATGCCGTCCTTCCACTCGACGCTTTTGCTGATGTCGAGCGTCGGCGCCGAGACGCTGATACCCAGCGCCGAATGCTGGTTGTGGTGCTGAGTCTGGTGAAACTGCTCGGCCACATGAATCAGCGCTTTTGACGGGATGCAGCCGATGTTCAGGCATGTGCCACCCAGCGATTGGCCTTCGACCAGAATCGTCGAAATGCCCAGTTGCCCGGCGCGAATGGCCGTGACGTAACCGCCGGGGCCGCCGCCGATGATCAGAAGCGTAGTGTTCAAAGATTGCATGCGAGCCTTACTCCACAAACAAAGTGGCAGGTTGTTCGATCAGACCACGGATGGCCTGGATGAAGAGCGCCGCGTCCATGCCGTCGACCACGCGGTGATCGAAGGAGCTGGAGAGGTTCATCATCTTGCGGATCACCACCTGGCCTTTGACGACCATTGGCCGTTCAACGATTTTATTGACGCCGACGATCGCCACTTCCGGCAGGTTCAGCACCGGTGTGCTGACGATGCCGCCCAGTGCACCGAGGCTGGTCAGGGTAATGGTCGAGCCGGACAGTTCATCGCGGCTGGCCTTGCCATTGCGGGCGGCATTGGCCAGACGGGAAATCTCGGCGGCGCTGTCCCACAGGCTGCGAGCTTCAGCATGACGCACCACCGGCACCATCAGGCCGACATCGCTTTGTGTGGCAACACCGACATGCACCGCGCCGAGGCGGGTGATGACCTGGGCTTCGTCGTCGTAACGGGCGTTCATCTGCGGGAAGTCGCGCAGGGCGACAACCAAGGCGCGGACGAGGAACGGCAGCAGGGTCAACTTGCCACGGCTGGCGCCGTGTTTTTCGTTGAGGTGGGCGCGCAGTTCTTCGATCGCGGTGACGTCGATTTCCTCGACATAACTGAAGTGAGCAGCGCGCTGAGTGGCATCCTGCATGCGCTGGGCGATCTTGCGGCGCATGCCGATCACTTGAATCTGATCTTCATCGTTACGCTGGGCGTAAGCGGCGCCTGCCGGTGACGATGCGTTCGATTGACCTTGCGCCAGATAGGCGTCGAGGTCTTCGTGCAATACGCGACCGGCCGGGCCGGAACCACGGACCAGGCGCAATTGAATGCCCAGGTCCAGCGCATGTTTGCGCACGGCCGGTGAGGCCAGCGGACGCTCATCGGCTTCGCGGGCGACCATCGGGCCCTGGCAAACGGCAGCAGCCGGACGCGGAGCGGCGACAGCAGGCTTGCTCTCAACGACGGCTTCGACCTTCGGTGCAACAGTTTCTTTCGCCGCAACCGGAGCCGGTTTGTCGGACTCCTTCAGGTTGCCCGCGCCTTCAACTTCGATGCTGATCAGCACACTGCCGACCGCCATCACTTCACCCGGCTGACCGCCGAGGGCAATGACTTTACCGTGCACGGGCGACGGGATATCGACCATCGCCTTGTCGGTCATCACGTCCGCGAGTACCTGATCTTCCACGACCAGATCACCGACCTTGACGTGCCACTGCGACAGTTCCACTTCTGCGATGCCTTCGCCGATGTCCGGCATCTTGATAACGTGCGTGCCCATTCAGACCTCCATGACCCGTTTCAACGCCGCGCCCACTCGGGACGGCCCTGGGAAATACGCCCACTCTTGCGCGTGCGGGTAGGGGGTGTCCCAACCAGTGACGCGTTCGATTGGCGCTTCCAGGTGGTGGAAGCAATGTTCTTGCACCAGCGACACCAGTTCGGCGCCGAAACCGCAGGTGCGGGTGGCTTCGTGAACCACCACGCAACGGCCGGTTTTCTTCACCGATTTGACGATGGTCTCCAGGTCCAGCGGCCACAGGCTGCGCAGGTCGATGACTTCGGCATCGACGCCGGATTCTTCGGCAGCGACTTGCGAGACATACACGGTGGTGCCGTAAGTCAGCACGGTCACATCTTTACCCGGGCGGGTGATGGCGGCGACGTCCAGCGGCACGGTGTAGTAACCGTCCGGAACCTGAGCTTGCGGGTGTTTCGACCACGGGGTTACCGGGCGGTCGTGGTGGCCGTCGAACGGGCCGTTGTACAGGCGTTTCGGCTCAAGGAAGATCACCGGGTCGTCGTTTTCGATGGAGGCGATCAGCAGGCCTTTGGCGTCGTATGGGTTGGATGGCATGACGGTGCGCAGGCCACAGACCTGAGTGAACATCGCCTCGATGCTCTGGCTGTGGGTCTGGCCACCGTAGATGCCGCCGCCGCAAGGCATGCGCAAGGTCATCGGTGCGGTGAACTCACCGGCCGAGCGATAACGCAGGCGAGCGGCTTCGGAAATGATCTGGTCGGAAGCAGGGTAGACGTAGTCGGCGAACTGGATTTCGGCGACCGGGCGCAAACCGTAAGCGCCCATGCCGACGGCCACGCCGACGATACCGCTCTCGGAAATCGGCGCATCGAATACCCGCGAGGTGCCGTACTTGGTTTGCAGCCCTTCGGTGCAACGGAACACGCCGCCGAAGTAACCGACGTCCTGACCGAATACCACCACATTGTCGTCACGCTCAAGCATCACATCCATGGCCGAGCGCAGGGCCTGGATCATGGTCATGGTGGTCGTGGTCATGGCGGTGTCCAGCTGAATATTGTTGTTGTGATCGTTCATGTCAGATCCCCAACTGCTGACGCTGGCGCTTCAAGTGCTCCGGCATCTCTTTGTAGACGTCTTCGAACATGGTCGCGGCGCTTGGAATCTGACCGCCGGCGAGGGTGCCGTACTGTTCGGCCTGTTTCTGCGCGGCAATCACTTCGGCTTCGAGCTCGGCGCTGACGGCGGCGTGCTCTTCTTCCGACCAGTGGCCGATCTTGATCAGGTGCTGTTTCAGACGGGCGATCGGGTCGCCCAGCGGGAAGTGGCTCCAGTCATCGGCAGGACGATATTTGGACGGATCGTCGGAGGTCGAGTGTGGGCCGGCGCGATAAGTGACCCATTCGATCATGGTCGGCCCGAGGTTGCGGCGAGCACGTTCGGCAGCCCAGGCAGAGGCGGCGTAAACAGCATAGAAGTCGTTGCCATCAACCCGCAGCGAAGCGATGCCGCAACCAACGCCGCGTCCGGCGAAGGTGGTGGCTTCACCACCGGCGATGGCCTGGAAGGTCGAAATCGCCCACTGGTTGTTGACCACGTTGAGGATGACCGGCGCACGGTAAACGTGGGCGAAGGTCAGTGCGGTGTGGAAGTCCGATTCGGCGGTGGCGCCGTCACCGATCCACGCCGAGGCGATTTTGGTGTCGCCCTTGATCGCCGAAGCCATGCCCCAGCCCACGCCCTGAATGAACTGGGTCGCGAGGTTGCCGGAGATGGTGAAGAAACCGAAGTCCTTGACCGAGTACATGATCGGCAACTGCCGGCCCTTGAGCGGATCGCGCTCGTTGGACAGCAGTTGGCAGATCAGGTCGACCAGCGGCACATCGCGGGCCATCAGGATGCTTTGCTGACGGTAGGTCGGGAAGCACATGTCGTCGATGTTCAACGCCAATGCCTGGGCGCTGCCGATGGCTTCTTCGCCGAGGCTTTGCATGTAGAACGACATTTTTTTCTGACGCTGGGCGACCACCATGCGGTTGTCGTAGATCCGCGTCTTGAGCATGGCGCGCATGCCTTTGCGGAGGATCTCGACCGGCACGTTTTCAGCCCATGGGCCGAGGGCACTACCCTGATCGTCGAGCACACGGATCAGGCCACGGGCGAGGTCGGCGGTGTCGGCGGGTTCTACGTCAACGGGAGGTTTGCGCACCGTGCCGGCATCGGTCAGATGCAGGTAGGAGAAGTCGGTTTTGCAGCCTGGACGGCCCGAAGGTTCAGGGACGTGCAGACGCAGCGGTTCATACGCTTGGGTCATGGCTTCTACGCTCGATCTTGTGAATTTCTTGTAGTGAGCTGGCAGTCATTCCTCGGTAGAGGAAATCTTGTCCTACAACAATCATAGGCGCGGGCAAGAAGAATATTTATCTCTGTTTCGTTGCGCTGAAGATCATTTGCAGATAGAAATTCTGCATAAACATAAAAAACAGGTGGTTTTGTCTCATGCGCAAACTGGACCGTACCGACATCGGCATTCTCAACAGCCTTCAGGAGAACGCGCGCATCACCAACGCCGACCTCGCGCGCTCGGTGAATCTGTCACCGACGCCGTGCTTCAACCGGGTCAAGGCAATGGAAGAATTAGGGCTGATTCGCGAGCAGGTAACGTTGCTCGACGCCGACCTGCTGGGCCTGCATGTGAACGTGTTCATTCACGTCAGCCTGGAGAAACAGGTCGAGGAAGCGCTGCAGCATTTCGAAGAGGCGATTTCTGATCGCCCCGAGGTGATGGAGTGCTACCTGATGGCCGGCGACCCGGACTATCTGATCCGGGTTTTGGTGCCGACCATTCAGTCTCTGGAGCGTTTCATGATGGACTTTCTGACCAAAGTGCCTGGGGTGGCGAACATTCGCTCGAGTTTTGCGCTGAAGCAGGTGCGCTACAAGACGGCGTTGCCGTTGCCGGCCAATGGCCTGACGCTGGGCACCTAGCCCTAACGCTTTCGCCGCCTCTGGATCAGCACCTTATTGCGGCGAAAGAGCTGAAAATCCGGATATTTCCTGATCAGTCCACTTTTTGTAGCATCCGGATTTGAGATCGGCATACCCCGAAGCATTACTTCCGCTTTGTTTGGTCGTTGTGGTGATCTCGCGGTCAACCAGCCAATGACATTTGAGTTCGGCTCGGGTAATACCCACGTAAGCTAAACGCAGTGCCTCATCTGATTGAGCGTTGTCATAAGACGCTGGCGATTTATCGCCCAGGTTGGTGAGACTGTAAATGTCGTTGCGTTTGGATTTCGTCGGTTTATAGAAACAATCACCGATAACGAAAACAGATTGCGCCTGCAATCCTTTGGACTTGTGAAAGGTCATCAGTTTGACGTTGCGCTGTTTTTTTTGCGCTTCGTTCAATAAGCCTCGCAGGGCGGTTCGGTATGTTTTTTCAACATCGCCAACGCGAAACACCATCAGTATGCTATGACCGTCGTCATAGGCTTGTCTGACGAGTTGCAGAATCGTTGCGTCCGGTTCGATGATTTTTTTATCTTTAGCCACGTAGTGTATGTATACGGGCGTCTTTTGATTAACGACTTTTTCGTTCGCTGCAATCCCGTGCTTAGCCTTATCGGTTGTGGTGGGACGGACAACTTGTTCGGCAGCATCAATGATTGTCTGATGGGAACGGTAGTTGTTCTGCATGTACAGAGTGTTGCGTGTATGGGCGTGGAAATGTTTATGGAAGTCCATCAGATACTGAGGTGAGCTGCCGCGCCAGCCATAGATACTTTGCCAGTCGTCGCCGACTGCCATCAGACTGTTGCCCAATCCGGGCAGGCCTTGATTACGATTACGTATCTCTTTGCAGCATTGCCGGACCCAGGAAATGTTCAGGCCGGACACGTCCTGGAACTCATCAATCATGAGGTGCCGCATGCCGTCTAGCTCAGCTGTTGGAATGCGCTTGATATTCTCCGGATTGTGTTCGCCAAACAGTGCGAATGCCTTGTTGAAGGTGATCAATTTTTTGGGCGACATGCTTTCCAGATAATCATGAAAGCCGCGCCAATAGATCTGCAAGGCGAGGTAGAAAGGCTGGCGTGGGTCGCCCGGCGTAAAATCCAACGAACCGATCGCCTGAACCACATCCAAACCCAGGTTCTCGATGTAGTTGCCTTCGGCAAAGAACACTTCGGTCAGCTTCGTTTCCTTGATAGTCGTACCCGGCAAGTGATAATCAAAACCGGCATCCTGAACGATCATGTGTTCGGCATTGCCCATCAGTGTCTTCGCGGCCATGACGTTATTGATGAGAATGTATTTTTTCCCCCGATAACATTCTCCAATCATCGCCTGGCGGCTCCAACTCTCTTGTTTGATATTCACTGTCTGACCTTCGCGCCTGGGAATTTCGGCCGACTGGTTTTTCGTGTCCGGCCAACCAAGAATTACCAGCGTTTCGAGCTCTTCCAAGTAGCCATGGGCTATGAAGGGTTTTCTCTCGATGCTGAAGGTTCGACGCTCGGCCACACCCGGAATTGGCCATAGACCCAACTCCACCCATGCAGCCTCAATTTCATCGCAGACGGCTTCATCCTTTTCGGACATCTTGCCGAGAATGTGATTTTTTCTGTTTCGCATGGACTCGGACATAGGATCCGGCTTGACGAAGACGATCGATTTGTAGAGATCCAGAATGTGTTTTTTGAACGTCAGGTCTTTCTCGTAAAGGCTATTGAAAACTTGGGAAAGAACCAATCCTTGCTCAGTCGTGATTTTTGACGAGAAGGGGTTTTCCAACTCGTCCTCATCCTCACCTGATTTTTTTGCGCCCAAGAAATCGAAATAGTCGATAGGCGCATCCGAGAACGCTTTCATGAAGCCGAATACTTTGCTATGAAATGTGCGCACCAAACTCTTGGTTTGATCTTCACTCAGGTCTTTGCCCCACGATTTGAAAATCCTCACCATCTTTTTCTGCAAGTCTTTTTTAGACTCAGTGGTGAAGGTAGTCACCTGCATGTGATGAAGGGGGATGCCCAGGTGAAAGTGTTTAAGTACGACACGCAAGGCCAGTGTCGTGGACTTGCCGGAACCCGCGCCAGCAATCACGGATGTACAGGTGGCGTCGGCAAAAATCATCGCCCACTGCTGATCGCTCGGTTGTTCTTTCTCATCAAGTTTTTCCCACACCTCGTCACGCATTTTCTGCTTGATATCATCGGTGACGGGCATGAGTTCATTGTCAAAGAGGCAGTGATCTTCTCCCGGCAATGATGCGGCTGAGCGCAGGTCGTTGATCTCTAGAACGGCGCGCCCTTTTGCATACCCGTCTGCGTAGCCGAGCTCCTTTCCGACAAGCAAGCCTGTGTCATTGCCCAGCCTGATTCCTTCTTCTTTGCCCTTGAAGAAGGAACGCCTGTCGATGGCTCTAAGTGCCTCAAGGGCCTTGGACAACAGGTAGGCGATTGCGCGTCGGAAAATCGAAAGGTCGCGATTGAAGGTTTCAGCTTTCAGCTCAGGGGGCTGCCCGTGTGGAGAAGTTTGACTCATGGTGTCCCTGCAAAAAGTCTTCTCGACGAAGTCTGGCTTCGGCGACGTCCGTGTTAATACTCACCCGCGTGATTGAGTCGCAGGTGTCTACCGGAGCGGTTTAGGTTTCCGGATATTACACGGTAGTGGCATTTTGGCTAGGGTGCGACCTAGAGCGGTTCTTTCGTTGAGGGAGCAAAAAAATCGACGGGTAGTTCAACTCACATCTTGTTGATCGGGATCTTCAGATACACGACGCCATTGTCCTCAGCCGCCGGAAAATTCCCCGCCCGCACATTCACCTGAATCGCCGGCAGCAACAGCGTCGGCATGCCCAACCCGCTATCACGCTTGGTGCGCATCTCGACGAACGCCGCCTCATCAACCCCGTCATGCACATGAATATTGTTTTTGCGCTGCTCACCGACAGTGGTCTGGCACTGCGATTGCCGACCCTCGGGCGGGTAGTCGTGGCAAACGTAGAGTTTCACGCTGGCAGGGAAGGCCAGCAGTTTGTGGATCGAGTTGAACAACTGATGCGCATTGCCGCCCGGGAAGTCGCAGCGGGCGGTGCCGACGTCGGGCATGAACAGCGTGTCGCCGACCAGAATCTGCTCGCCGTCGATCAGGTAGGCCATGTCCGCTGGCGTGTGGCCGGGCACGTGCAGGGCGGTAGCCTTGAGATTGCCGATCCTGAACGATTCATTCGGCGCGAACAGGTGATCGAATTGCGAGCCGTCGACGCAGAATTCCGGCTCCAGATTGAACAGCGCCTTGAACACGTTCTGCACTTTGCTGATCGACTCGCCAATGGCGATCTTGCCGCCCAGTTCGCGGCGCAGATACGGCGCGGCGGAGAGGTGATCGGCGTGGGCGTGGGTCTCCAGCAGCCATTGCACTTGCAGGCTGCGCGCGCGTACGAAGGCGATGATCTTGTCCGCCTGCGCGGTGCAGGTGCGCCCGGCGGCGCCGTCGTAATCGAGCACCGGGTCGACGATCGCACATTGCCCGCCGTCAGCCTCATAGACCACATAGCTGTAGGTCGAGGAGGCGGGGTCGAGGAAAGCTTCAATCAGCGCGGGCATGGACACGAACCTGTGCAAGAGGATGAAAAGTCAGTCATGGGTTGCAACACTTTATGTAAAAACATAATGTTCGCAGCTTAAGTGACGTTGAAGGCTTCCTGCAAATGCAATCCAGTCTGACCGAATGTGAAGTCGCCCAATTGCGCGCCTCGGCCTCCAAGGCCTGCGCGTTGCTCAAGGCCTTGGCCAATGAGGATCGGCTGTTGATCCTGTGCCAACTGACCCAGGGCGAACGCAATGTCGGCGAGCTGGAAAAAATGACCGGCGTGCGCCAGCCGACGCTCTCTCAGCAACTGGGTATTCTGCGTGATGAAGGGTTGGTCTCGACCCGCCGTGAAGGCAAGTACATTTTTTACGGGCTCGCCAGTCCTGAGGTCATCCAGGTGATGAAGACCCTGTCCGGGCTCTACTGTGGGGCCGTACTCAAAAGCCTGGGCCATCAATAAATGCCAGCCAACCCCCTAAACCTGTGGGAGCTGGCTTGCCAGCGATGAGGCCTTGTCAGCCGACATTAATGGCGACTGACACTCCGCCATCGCTGGCAAGCCAGCTCCCACAGGTCGACAACAATCCTTGCGTGCAGCAATAAGGAACAAGCAATGAACGATCAACACTGGGGCCCATCCATCAGTGCAGACATCGTGGTCATCGGCGGTGGTACGGCCGGCATCGGTTTTGTCGCCAGCTTGCTCAAGCGTGACCCGACCCTGAACGTCACGGTTATCGAACCGGCTACGCACCATTACTACCAACCGGCGTGGACGCTGGTCGGCGGCGGTGCTTACAACGTCAAAGACACCGCACGGCCGATGGCCAAGGTGATGCCGCGTCAGGCCACGTGGATTCAGGCAGCGGTGACCGGCATCGACCCGGACACGCGCCAACTCACACTCAACGATCAACGCACGGTCAGCTATCAGAACCTGATCGTCTGCCCCGGCCTGCGCCTGGCCTGGGAGAAGATCGAAGGCTTGCAAGAGAGCCTTGGTCAGCACGGCGTGACGTCCAACTACAGTTATCAGCATGCGCAATACACCTGGGATCAGGTGCAGAAACTGCGTGGCGGCAAGGCGCTGTTCACCCAGCCGGCGATGCCGATCAAATGCGCCGGTGCGCCGCAAAAAGCGCTTTATCTGTCGTGCGATTACTGGCGCAAGAATGCCGTACTGAACAAGATCGAAGTCGAATTCAATCTGGCCGGCGCGGCGCTGTTCGGCGTGGCGACGTTCGTGCCGCCACTGATGAAGTACATTGAAAAATACAACGCACAATTGGCGTTCAATTCGAATCTGGTCAAGGTCGACGGTCCGGCGAAAACGGCCTGGTTCGAACGCAAGGACGCTGACGGCAACGTTGTTCTTGAGTCGAAAACCTTCGATCTGCTGCATGTCGTGCCGCCGCAGGTCTCGCCGGATTTCATCGCGCAAAGTCTGCTGGCCGACGCCGCCGGCTGGTGCGAAGTGAATCCGCACAGCCTGCAGCATCCGCGTTATCCCGAAGTGTTCGCGCTCGGTGATATCTGCGGCACCAGCAATGCGAAAACCGCTGCTGCGGTGCGCAAGCAAGTCGTGGTGGTGGCGGAAAACCTGCTGGCCCTGCGCAAGCAACAACCGCTGCCGCTGAAGTATGACGGCTACGGTTCCTGCCCGCTGACGGTGGAGAAGGGCAAGGTGATCCTCGCCGAGTTCGGCTATGCCGGGAAGTTGCTGCCGACCTTTGCGCTGGACCCCACCGTGCCGCGTCGCTCGGCATGGTTTCTCAAGGCGACGCTGCTGCCGTGGTTCTACTGGAACGGCATGCTCAAGGGGCGCGAGTGGCTGACAAGCCTGTCCAAAGTCGACTGAGAAAACCCTATGTTGCTGGCAAGTCTGTTTGGTGTGGTGATGGGCCTGGTCCTCGGTCTGACCGGGGCGGGCGGCGGCATTCTCGCGGTGCCGGCGCTGGTGCTCGGGCTCGGCTGGACGATGACCCAGGCTGCGCCGGTGGCGCTGTTTGCGGTGGGCAGTGCGGCGGCGGTCGGTGCCATCGATGGTTTGCGTCATGGTCTGGTGCGCTATCGCGCGGCGCTGTTGATTGCGGCGCTCGGCGCGGTGTTTTCGCCGCTGGGGATCTACTTCGCGCACCAGTTGCCGGAGAAGATCCTGATGATTCTGTTCAGCCTGCTGATGGTCATGGTGGCCTGGCGCATGTTACGCCGCGAGCGTCAGGAACAAGGCCCGAGCGACCATGGCCACGGCAGTTGGGGGCAGAAAAACTGCATGCTCGATGAAGAGACCGGGCGCTTCGACTGGACCGCCAAATGCACGGCGACCCTCGCAGCGTTGGGTGCGGTCACTGGGGTGGTGTCGGGACTGCTCGGTGTCGGTGGCGGCTTTTTGATCGTGCCGGCCTTCAAACAACTGACCGACGTGCAGATGCGCGGCATCGTCGCCACTTCGTTGATGGTGATCAGCCTGATCTCGGCGATTGGCGTGATCGGCGCGTTCCATGCCGGAGTCCGCATCGACAGCCTCGGCGCAGCGTTCATCGTCGCCAGCATTGTCGGCATGATCATCGGCCGCAAGCTCTGCGCACGGGTGCCGGCGCGGGCCTTGCAGGTGGGGTTTGCCAGTGTGTGTCTGGTGGTGGCCGGGTATATGCTTTTTCGAGCGTGAAGCAAAAACTGTGGCGAGGGAGCTTGCTCCCGCTGGACTGCGCAGCAGGCCCTGCTTTTAAAAGAGCGGCCGCTGCGCGCCCGAGCGGGAGCAAGCTCCCTCGCCACAGTGTCGGGCTATAGCACCAGGTGCGGCAACCACAGCGAAATCGCCGGGACATACGTCACCAGCATCAGCACCAGAAACAGCACTGCATAAAACGGCAGCAGCGCCTTCACGGTCGCTTCGATACTGACCTTGCCCACCGCTGAACCGACAAACAGCACCGCGCCCACGGGCGGCGTGATCAAACCGATGCCGAGGTTGACCAGCATGATCATGCCGAACTGCACCGGATCAACCCCAATGCCCAGGATGACTGGCATCAGGATCGGCGTCAGGATCAGGATCAGCGGCGCCATGTCCATCACCGTGCCGAGCAACAGCAGCATGACGTTGATGCACATCAGGATCACGTAGCGGTTGTCCGACAGCGTCAGGAACAGCGTGGTGATCTTCGCCGGGATCTGCATCAGGGTCATGATGTAGCCGAAGCTGGCAGCGAAGCCGATCAGGATCATCACAATCGAAATGGTGCGTACCGTGCGGTGCATCAGTTTCGGCAGTTCGCGCCATTTGTAGTCGCGGTAGATGAACATGGTGACGAAGAACGCCCAGAGCACGGCGATGGCCGCCGACTCGGTGGCGGTGAAAATCCCCGAGAGGATGCCGCCGAGGATGATCACCATCGCCATCATCCCCCACAGCGCTTCGCCGCAGATTTTCAGGGCTTCACGCAGCGGGATGACCTCGCCTTTCGGGTAGTCGCGTTTCTTCGCGAAGATCAGGCACAGCACCATCAGGCACGCGCTCATCAGCAGGCCCGGGACGACGCCGGCCATGAACAGCGAAGCAATCGAAACGGTGCCGCCGGCCGCCAGCGAATACAGCACCGAATTATGGCTGGGCGGTGTCAGCAAGGCCTGCACCGAACCGCTGACGGTCACCGCCGTGGAGAACTCGCGGGGATAACCTTTGCGCTCCATTTCCGGAATCAGCACCGAGCCGACCGACGCGGTGTCCGCCACCGACGAGCCAGAGATTGCGCCGAAAAACGTCGAGGCCATGATGTTGACCAACGACAGGCCGCCGCGCACGAAACCCACCAGCACACCGGCGAATGCCACTAGCCGACGCGACATGCCACCCTCGGCCATGATCGCCCCGGCGAGGACGAAGAACGGGATCGCCAGCAGCGAAAACTTGTTCACCCCGCCCGCCACTTGAATCATCAGCGCCTGGAACGGAATGTCGATCCACCACGCGCCGATCAGCGCTGACAACCCGAGGGCGTAAGCGACTGGCATGCCGATCAGGATCAATACGATAAAGCTGCCCAGCAGAATCAATGCGTCCATCAGGCAGCCCCTTCGTTTTCTTCGACCAGATCGAAACGCACCACGCGGCGATTGCTCTGATCACCGAACAGCAGCTTTTCCACCACGAAAATCAGCGTCAGCGCGCCGCCAATCGGGATCGGCAGGTAGGTGATGCCCACCCGCAACGTGGGCAGGGCGCTCATGAACTGGTTCCACGTCGACAGGCACAGCTTGGTGCCCCAAATAGCCATGAACAGGCAGATGGTGCCCATCAACAGTTGCGAAACAATGCTCATGGTGCGGCGCAGG
Organism: Pseudomonas sp. NPDC087598; assembly: GCF_044743525.1. Taxonomy (NCBI): domain Bacteria; kingdom Pseudomonadati; phylum Pseudomonadota; class Gammaproteobacteria; order Pseudomonadales; family Pseudomonadaceae; genus Pseudomonas; species Pseudomonas sp. NPDC087598. Next base: position 104,684 of record NZ_JBIUWQ010000010.1, read on the forward strand.
TCCGGTTGCAAGCGGTCGGTGACCATGGCCACGGCCATGTGTGCGCCGGCACGGTAACTGGCGGCGGCGCCGATGAAGGTGAAGACCATCATCAGCAGAATAGCGGTGGGCTCTGGCCAGCTTGAGCCGGTGCCGAGGACGTAACGGGCGAACACGCCCCAGGGGATGATCAGGGCAATCGTCAGCACCGACAGACCGGCGACCCAGATGCAGGCCATGTAGATCCGGTCATTGATGCTCAGCAGCAAATTCTTCATCGGGTTCCACCGTAACCGGGCAGGCGCGCACCTCAGGCGAGGTCGGCGCTGCCGGGCCTTTCGTTGAGAGCTGGGAGGGTTACTGAACGGCTTCGATGCGCTTGATCAGGTCGGCGTAAGGTGCGCCGTACTTCTCGCGAATCGAGGCGGTGGCCTCGTAGAAGGGTTTCTTGTCGACGGTGATGAATTCGACACCGGCAGCCTTGAGCTTTTCTTCACTACTGGCCGACTTGGCGTCCCACAGCGTGCGCTCCTGAGCCTGTGCAGCCTTGGCGGCTTTCTTCACCAGCGCCTGCTGATCCGGGGTGAGTTTGTCCCACGTGATTTTCGACATCACGATGGGTTCGGGCAGGATCAGGTGCCCGGTCAGGCTGTAGAACTTGGCGTTCTGGTAGTGGTTATGTTCGAGCATGGTCGGTGGGTTGTTTTCCGCGCCGTCGATCACGCCAGTCTGCAGGGCGCTGAAAATTTCACCGGTATCCATCGCGATGCCATTGCCACCCATGGCGTTGATGGTTTCGATGAACATCGGGTTGCCTTGCACACGGATTTTCATGCCCTTGAGGTCTTCGAGGCTGCGCACCGGTTTCTTGGTGTAGAGGTTGCGCGTGCCGCCATCCATCCACGCCAGCGCGACGAGGTTGAATTCGGAGTTGGTGATCTTGTCGAGAATTTCGTCGCCGATTTCACCGTCGATGATCTTGCGCATGTGCGCCTGATCGCGGAACACGAACGGCATGTTGAAGACGTTCACATCCGGCACCACCGGACCGACGATGCCGAGGCTGACCCGGGCCATTTGTATCGCGCCGACTTGCGCCTGTTCGACAACTTCCTTTTCCGAGCCGAGCACGCCCCCCGGGAACATCTTGAAGGTCAGTTTGCCGTCGCTGTCGGCGACCAGGGTTTTGCCCAATTGTTCTTCAGCGACCACGGTCGGGTAGCCGGCGGGGTGGATGTCGGCGAACTTGATTTCCAGCGCGTGGGCGGCGCTGGCAAAGGTGAAAGCCAGCGGAAGTGCAGCGGCGAGCAACGTGCGTTTGAAGTCCATTGGGGGTGTCTCCAGTCTTGTTATTTTTGTGTTCAAGGCACAGCGATGCAGCAGAGGCGGGTTACAGCAAATCGTCGAACAAGGGTTCCGGCAGGCCTTTGACTCCGGTGTTCAGGGCAAACACTCCACCGGCCAGGGATTGCGGGTCATGATCGTCGCCGGGGCGAATCGAGGCGACGAACAAGGTGTCCATGCGGCTGCCACCGAAGGCGCACATGGTCGGTTTCTTCACCGGCACCGACAGCGAATAGTCGAGGCGCCCGTCCGGGGTGAAGCGGTGGACGAGGCCGGCGTCGTTGGCGCAGATCCAGTAGCAACCCTCGGCGTCCACGGCGGCACCGTCGGGGCGGCCGGCGTGGTGGTTCATGTCGACAAACACTCGGCGGTTGGACGGTGTGCCCGTCGCGGTGTCGTAGTCGAACGCCCAGATCAGTTGCACATCGGGGTGCGAGTCGGAGAGATACATCGTCTTGCCGTCCGGGCTGAAACCGAGGCCGTTGGGCACGATGAAGCCATCGAGTTGCGCTTCAATCACGCCAGACTGGCCGGCGCTGTATCGATAGAGTCTGCCCTCGGGCGCATTCAGTCCCATGTTCAAGACCATGCTGCCAGCCCAGAAACGACCCTGCCGGTCACACCGGCCATCGTTGAGGCGCATGTCTTCGCGGCCGTGGTCAACGCTGGCCAGCCGCTCGCTGTCGAGGCTGCCGTCGCTGTGCGGGTGCAGATGAAAAAATCCGCTTTGCATGCCGGCGATCCAGCCGCCACGGCTGTGACGGGCGATGCAGGCGAGCATTTCCGGGGTTTTCCAGGCGTGGACATGGCCGGTGTCGGCGCTCCAGCGTTGCAGTCCGCCGTTGGGAATATCGACCCAGTACAGGGCATTTTCCTGCGCTACCCAGACCGGGCTTTCACCCACCGCGTTGCGCGCGTCGACGATCAATTCGGCTTGCATACTCATTCCCTTGGTTTTTATTGGAGGGGGATCAAGCGGACAGCTCAGTCGCCAAACGGGCCGGCCGCGACGAAAGCACCGCCCTGATAGATCCGTGCCGGGTCATCGGCGGCCGGCACTGGCTGCGCTTCGACTTTGTCGCGGAACACTTCGGAAGTATCTTTCGCCTCGAAACCGAGGTGACTGGCGAAGCGGTTGTCCCACCAGACGTCCTTGTTGGCGGACATGCCGTAGACCACGGTGTGACCGACATTCGGCGTGTACAGCGACTGTTCGAGCAGTTGCGTGAGGTCGTCGAAGCTCAGCCAGGTGTGCATCATTCGGCGATTTTGCGGCTCGGGGAATGAGGAGCCGATTCGGATGCTGACGGTTTCGATGCCGTAACGATCGAAGTAGAAACTGGCCATGTCTTCGCCGTAGGACTTGGACAAGCCGTAGTAGCCATCGGGGCGGCGGGCGGAGCCGGCATCGAGGTGTTCGTCCTGTTTGTAGAAACCGATGACATGGTTGGAACTGGCGAAGATCACCCGCTTAACGCCATGTCGGCGTGCCGCTTCGTAAATGTGGAAGACACCACAGATGTTGGCGCCAAGGATTTCCTCGAACGGGCGCTCCACGGAGACACCACCGAAATGCAGGATCGCATCGACGCCCTCGACCAGTTGGTGCACGGCGTGTTTGTCGGCCAGATCACAGAGCACGACTTCTTCACGATCATCAGTGGCCGGGGCGAGAGCGGTGATGTCCGAGAGGCGCAGTACATTGGCGTACGGACGCAGGCGTTCGCGCAGCACTTTGCCCAGGCCACCGGCGGCGCCGGTGAGCAGCAGGCGGTTGAAAGGAGCGCGTGGGGTAGAGGTAGACGTCATGGCAATCCCTGGACACATTGTTATTGGTTTGTTGTAGGTTGTCGTATGACTGCGTTGAAGTATCGGTAGGGTTTCTTGATCTTGTCAACGCGACTTTGGGTGTAAATGACGGAAGGGCTATTCCTCTTTTCGATCACCACAGTTCCGTATTTGCAATGCAATCCCTTGTGGGAGCGAGCCTGCTCGCGAAAGCGGTGTGTCATTTGGAATTTATGTCGACTGACACGCCGCCTTCGCGAGCAGGCTCGCTCCCACAGGGGAAACTCGGTGTGGCGACTGGCTTTACAACAACGAAATCGGATAGCTGATAAAGATGCGGTTCTCATCAAATTCGTTGGTGCTGAAGTCCCGGCGAATCGTCGCGTTACGCCATTTCACATTGAGGTTTTTCAGCGGCCCGCTTTGCACGACGTAGGCCAGTTCCGACTCGCGGCCCCACTCCTTGCCATCGGTGATCGCGCCGGTATGCACGTTATCGCCGCTGATGTAGCGGTTCATCAGGGTCAGGCCGGGAATGCCGAGGACGACGAAGTTGTAGTCGTGACGTAACTGCCAGGAGCGCTCCCTGGCGTTGTCGTAACTGGCGTTGTAACTGTCGTTGGCCAGGGTGCCGCCGCTGGTGCCATTGACCCGCATCCACGCGCTGTCGCCGGTGAGTTTCTGCAGACCGACGTAGAAGGTACTGCCACCGTATCTGGCTGAGAGCATGGCGAATGCAGTCTTGTTGTCGAGGTCGCCGGCCTGGGCACTGCCGTCTTCCTTGCCGGTGAAGAAACCGAGGTTGGCGCCGAGTGTCCAGTCACCCAGCGGTTGGCTGTGGCTGAGGTTAAAGTACTGCTGCTGATAAATATCAGTGAGTTCGGCGTACCACACGCCGACCAGCGTGCGCTTGTCGTTGAAGGTGTATTCGCCGCCGCCGAAGTTGAAGCGATCCGAGGTGAACGCGCCTTTGCCGTTCATCGACATGTCTTCCATGCTTGCGTCGTTGCGCGGACTGTTGCCGCGGAACTGGCCGCCATAAAGGCTCAGACCGTTGATTTCGGTGGAGGTGATCTGTCCGCCACGAAAGGTCTGCGGCAAGGAGCGGCCGTCGTCAGAGCGCAGGATCGGCAACACCGGCATCCACTCACCGACCTTCAATTCAGTCTTCGAGACCTTGGCTTTCAACGCCACACCGAGCCGGCCGAAATTGTCTGCCGGGCGGCCGTCATCGTGGATCGGCAGCAGTTGCGTGCCACCTGAGCCTTTGCCGCCATCGAGCTTCTGCGAATACAAACCGAGCACGTCCAGACCGAAACCGACGGTGCCTTGGGTGAAACCGGATTTGGCGTCGAGGATGAAGTTCTGCGTCCACTCTTCAGCCTTGCCCTGCGGGTTATCGGGGTTGGTGAAGTTGCGGTTGAAATAGGCGTTGCGCAGGTTCAGCGTGGCTTTGCTGTCTTCGAGAAATCCCTCGGCGTCGGCACTCAAGGGCAAGATCGCAAGACTGCTGCAGCCGATCAGACTCAAGGTGGTGAGAGGGCGGGTAGCGGGAAAACGGGATGGGCGGACGGAATTGCGGACGAGTGTGCTCACTGTGACGTTCCCTGTTTCGTTTGTTGTTTTTATTATTTGTTGTATGTCGTCGTACAACATTGGTGCGGATATTTCCTGCGTTTTACGGGAATGTCAACTAGAGGTTGTACGATTACTTCAGCGACGCAAAGCCCTCCCCGTCAAGGGGAAGGCTGTTTTCGCCGCTGTCAGTTGTTGTAGAGCGCTTCATTGTTATCGATCAGCGGATTTTTTTCGGTCAGCACTACTTGGGCGATTTGGTCCTTGCGCATAAAGCTCACCTTCGGATGCGACTGGGTGTAACGGATGAACCTTTCCATCACCTCAACCACCGCCGGCGTACCGCCGATGCGGTCGTGCAGACTGACCGACATCATCCGCCGCTTGCTCGCACCTTCGGCATAGAGCCGGTCGAATTCCAGCACCAGTTGCTGGTAGAACTGGTCGGCGGAAAAATGCCGGCCCTCGATCAAGACGATGTCGTTGTTGCGCAGGGTGTAGGGCACCACAGCGAACTTGTGCCCGCGCACCATCGTCACGAAGGGCTCGTCGCGGCTGACGTCATCGATGTGATAAGTGAAGTTCAGATCCTGCAGCACTTTCAGCGTATTGGGGCTGCGCCGTAACCAATTGGCGTTGTAGCCAACCGAGCGCTGGCCGGTGAGTTTTTCTACCGCCGCCACACCGTCGCCGATGAATTGTTTTTCCTGCGCGTAATTCATGTTGTAGGAGTCGGCCCAGCGCATACCGTGCGCTGCGAGCTCATGGCCACGTTCGGCAATTGCCCTTGCCAGCTCCGGGTGCTTGAGCGCGGCTTCGCCGACCACGTGGGACGTGACTTTGATCCCGGTGCGATCCCATAGATCGAGCATGCGCCACAAACCTTCCTTGTGGCCGTAATCGAACCAGGTCTGCGCCGGCAGATCCGGGTAGCCTTTGGGTAAGGGGCTGCCGGAGAATGGACTTTCTGCGCCGTCGGGTTGGCCACCGGTCTCGAATTGCATTGATACCGAGATCACCAGTTGTGAGCCATCCGGCCATGGCCGCTCCTGGGCAAAAGCGAGGGCGGGCAACAATAGCGCGGCGGCCAGGAGGTTTTTCAGCAGACGCGGGGAGCGTTGGCGGTAGGGTGTGGTCATAACGGGCACCTTGGGGTTGAGAAGTGCCGCAAGGGTGGCATTTGTTGCGCCCGGGAATAATCCGCTGTGGGCGAGATGACTTTTAAACAATTTTTACCAATCCGGCTTCACACAATTCCGGTGTAGGAGTGAGCCTGCTCGCGATAGCGATTTAACAATCCACAATAAGAGTGACTGATATACCGCTGTCGCGAGCAGGCTCACTCCCACAGGGGATATGGGTTTGCAGGACGATTTGCGGCAAACTCCAGGCATCACAAGCACAAGGCCTTTCAATGGATCAATTCGCCCCGCGCAACTGGCAGCCTCACGAGAAGCCCAGTCTGCCCGGTTCCCCGTCGACGCCACTGCACTCCAATCCCAAGCGCCTGGCCTATGCGCTGGTTGGTTTGCTGGTGGCGTTGACCGGTGGTTTGGGCAACTCGCTGGTGGTCGCCAACCTGGTTTACCTGCAAGGTGCGCTCGGCGCGACCACGGCGGAAATGGCCTGGTTGCCGGCGGCGTACGTGATGACCAACGTGTCGATGAATCTGCTGCTGGTGAAGTTTCGTCAGCAGTTCGGTTTACGAGCGTTTACCGAGGTGTTTCTGGTGCTGTATGCGCTGGTGACCTTTGGCCATTTGTTCGTCAACGACTTGAATTCGGCGGTGGCGGTGCGTGCGGCTCACGGCATGGTAGGCGCGGCGCTGAGTTCATTGGGCCTGTATTACATGGTGCAGGCGTTCCCGGCGAAATGGCGGATGAAGGCGCTGGTGCTGGGGCTCGGCACGTCGCAATTGGCATTGCCGCTGGCGCGGTTGTTCTCCGAAGACTTGCTGCAAATTGCCGAATGGCGCGGCTTGTACCTGTTCGAATTGGGCATGGCATTGCTTTCGCTGGGTTGCGTGTTGCTGCTCAAGCTGCCGCCGGGCGACCGCTTCAAGACTTTCGAAAAACTCGATTTCCTGACCTTCGCCATTCTCGCCACGGGCGTGGCGTTGTTGTGTGCGGTGCTGTCGCTGGGGCGGATCGACTGGTGGCTCGAGGCCGACTGGATCGGCGTTGCGCTCGCTGCCTCGATTGCGTTGATCCTCACGGGCCTGGCCATCGAGCACAACCGCAGCAACCCGATGCTGATGACCCGTTGGCTCGGCAGCGGGGTGATGATCCGGCTGGCGCTGGCGGTCGTGCTGATTCGCATGGTCACGTCGGAGCAGTCCACCGGCGCCGTCGGCTTCATGCAGAATCTCAACATGAGCAGTCAGCAGTTGCACAGCCTCTATGTGGTGATGCTGATCGGCAGTGTCGCCGGGCTGCTCACCAGTGCGCTGACCATCAACCCGAAACACCTGATCATGCCGCTGATCATCTCGTTGGCGCTGATGGCGACCGGCTCGGTGATGGACAGTTTTTCGAACAATCTGACGCGCCCCGAGAATCTGTATTTCAGTCAGTTTCTGCTGGCGTTCGGCAGTACGTTTTTCCTCGGCCCGACCATGGTCCTCGGCACGCGTAACGTGTTGACCAATCCGCGAAACCTGGTGAGCTTTTCCGTGTTGTTCGGGATCTGCAACAACCTCGGCGGATTGATCGGTGCGGCGTTGCTTGGGACCTTTCAGATCGTCCGGGAGAAGTTTCACTCCAGTCACATCGTTGAACAACTGGTGATGTCAGATCCATTGGTTGCCGCGCGAGTGGCGAGCGGCGGCTCGGCCTACGGTTCGTTGCTGGCCGACCCGAGCCTGCGCAATCTTGCCGGTATTCGCAGTCTGGCCAACGCCGCCACCCGTGAAGCGAACGTGCTGGCCTATAACGATGTATTCATGCTCATCGCGGTGATTGCGGTGTTGACCATGATCTGGATTTCCATTCGGGCGCTGTGGCTGATGAGCACCACCAAAGCCGTCGACCCAGCGCCTTCCGTACCTAATAGCGGTGCCACTTCTTCATGACCGAACCGACTACCACAACCACCAATGCCATTGCCGCCACGCCAGAAGGTGTGGCGCCGCCGTCATCGCCGAACACCGAGCCGCGCTCGTTGCGGGTGCGGATCATCTCTTCGCTGGGCTTTGCCGCGATCGCCATCGTCGGTGTGTTGATCGTGTTGTATGCCTGGCAATTGCCACCGTTCAGCAGCGCGGTCGAAACCACCGAAAACGCGCTGATTCGTGGGCAAGTGACAATCATCGGCCCGCAGCTCGCCGGGTATGTCTATGAAGTGCCGGTGCAGGATTTCCAGTATGTGAAGGCCGGCGATTTGCTGGTGCGTCTGGACGACCGCATCTATCAGCAACGCCTCGACCAGTCGCTGGCACAACTGGCGGTGCAGAAAGCTGCACTGGCCAACGTCGTGCAGCAACGCAACAGCGCCGAAGCGACGATCAAGCTGCGTCAGGCAGTGGTTGCCGACAGCGAAGCGCAATTGCGCAAAAGTGAAGCGGATTTGCGCCGCAACAAGGCGCTGGTGAGTGACGGCTCGGTGTCCAAGCGCGAGATGGACGTGGCGCTGGCGGCCAATGCGCAGGGAATCGCGGCGGTGGCGCAGGCCAAGGCCAATCTGGAAATCGCCCGTCAGGATCTGCAAACGGTGATCGTCAATCGTGGCTCGCAAGAAGCGGCGGTGGCCAGCGCGGAAGCGGCGGTGCAACTGGCGCGGATCGACTTGTCGAACACGCGCATCGTCGCCCCGCGCGACGGCCAGCTCGGGCAGATCGGCGTGCGCCTCGGCGCCTACGTCAACTCCGGTGCGCAGTTGATGGCGTTGGTGCCGAACCAGAAATGGGTGATCGCCAACATGAAGGAAACGCAGATGGACAACGTCCGGGTCGGGCAACCGGTACGATTCACCGTCGATGCGTTGAACCACAAGAAATTCACCGGGCATGTGCAGCACATATCACCGGGTACCGGCTCGGAATTCGCCCTGTTGCAGGCTGACAACGCCACCGGCAACTTCGTCAAGATCGCCCAGCGTGTGCCAGTGCGGATCACCATTGATGAAGGACAGCAGGAAGAGGAACGGTTGCGGCCGGGGATGTCGGTGGTAGTGAGCATCGACACCGCCGCCGGCGATACCCAACCCCATTGATCAACTCATAACCCTGTGGGAGCTGGCTTGCCAGCGATGATGTCGGCACATCCGAAATATCTGTTCCTGAAACACCGCCATCGCTGGCAAGCCAGCTCCCACAGGAGAAATGCGTTCAGGTGGTGATCATCGGCGGCAGGGTGCCGAGCAGTGAAACGGCAGCCACCGCGCCGATGCCGAGCAACCATTCGAGCATCACGCTGCGCCGGAGCGCGCCCATGCGCTGTTCGCAATCGTCGATGCGCAAGCGATTGAACAGCGCCAAGCCCAACATCCCCAGCACAATCAGCGCTTTGATCAGCAGAATCAGCGCGAAACCGGTGAACAGCGGGGTCGGCCACCACTGACCGGTCAGCACGCGCACGTTGATCAATCCGCTGATCAGCAGCCCCGCCACCAGCGCATAACCGACACCACTGAAGCGCCGCAAAATCGCGGGCATCGGCTCACTCGGCTGCCGCAAAATCATCACCAGCAACAACAGCCCGCCAAGCCACGCGGCGACACAGGTCAGATGAATGATCTGGTTGAGAATCAGCAGTTGTCCGTTCAAGCCATCGAGCATTGCGCCGTGCCCGACCGGGGCCAGGGTCGCCAACAGCAAGCCGCTCAAGCCCAGGCGCAGCGGCATGCTCGAGCGCCACGGCGTGAACAGCAATGTCAGCAGCGCAGCGTTGATCAGCAAGTGCCAACGCCAGATCTGACCAAAAAACGTCTTGCCCAACACCAGCGCCAGCGTGTCGGGATCGAAAACGGCCGCCGCCGAACCGGCCATGCTCGCCGTGACCAACAGCGCCCAGACCACGCCGCTGACCAGCGCAATCGCAGCCAGCCAACGCGCCAGTCGCGCCTGGTGCCGATCCACCGCGAGCGCTTCACCTTTGAGCAACAACGGCCTGAACAGCCAGGCCCCGAACAGCATCAACACCACGGTGAAATGCACAAAGCGACACAGCACCAGCGCTTCACTCATGAATTACTGGCCCACCTTGAACTGATAGTCGCCTTCGCTGTTGTGCGTGTCGACTGACACGGCGTGCCATTCGACTTTGTACTCACCCGCCGTCAGTGGCGCGGCCGGCGTGACGATCAGGGTTTTCTTGTCGTTTTCGGTGCTCAGCGCTTTGATCGCGACGGCGGCGCCATCCTTGGTCACGGTGACTTTGGTGAAACTGGCTTCAACACCTTCGGAAAAAGTCAGGCGCAGATCGGTCGGGGCGGCGACGGTGCTGTCGGCGGCCGGGGTCTGGCTTTTCAGGTGGGCGTGGGCGAATACCGATGAGGCGGCGAACAGCGAGGCGAGCAGGGCAGTGGTGGTCAGGAGGTTCTTGAACAGCATCGCGGGTACCTCTGAGGCAGGATCGAAGAAGCCGTCAGTTTAGCCATCCGGCTACGTCTGTACGAAGTTTTGTTTTCAGCGGTCGCCCGCGCACCAGAGCGGATGCTAGTCTTGGGCAACGCTGTTGTCAGGGAGCCCTTATGGGCAATCACAAGATCGAGATCCGTCGCAGTAACGTCGAAAAAATCCTCCTGGCGGCGGAAAAAGTCTTCGCTGAAAAGGGCTTCGGCAGCACCGCCATGGCCGACATCGCAGCCGAAGTGCAACTGCCGCGTTCCAACCTGCATTACTACTTTTCAACCAAAAGCGAACTGTACAGCGCGGTGCTGTTCGACCTGCTGGAAGTGTGGAAGCAGGACGCGTTGTGCTTCGAGATGTTCGACGACCCGCGCGTGGTGCTCAGCAGCTACATCCGCGCCAAGATGAACCACTCGCGCAGCCGGCCATACGGTTCGAAAGTCTGGGCCAACGAAATCATCCACGGTGCGCCGACGCTGGGCGAAGCGCTGGATGTCAGCCTGTATGACTGGGCGAAGATGAAGGAGGCGAAGATCCGTCAGTGGGTCGAGGACAAGCGGATTCTGCCGGTGGAGCCGTCGAGCCTGCTGTACATGATCTGGGCCTCGACCCAGCATTACGCCGACTTCGATCATCAGGTGAATATTCTCAATGAGCACCAGCCGTTGTCGGACATGCAGTTCGAACGGGCGGTGCAGACGGTGACCAGTGTGATCTTGCGCGGGATTGGCCTGGAGCCCTGAGTCTTGAGGTGGCCGGACTGGCCTCTTCGCGAGCAGGCTCGCTCCCACAGGGGAACGCATTCCAAATGTAGGAGTGAGCCTGCTCGCGATGACTCCGGGTCAGACGCCCCTGACCTCAAGGACTGACATGGTAGGGATTCCTCGGATCATGATTCCAGTCGAGAAACGGCTTGCCCGTTTCCATCGGCACCATCTCGATGCAGTCCGCCACCGGGCAGGTGATCTGGCACAGATTGCAGCCCACACACTCCTCATCAATCACTTCATATTTATGCGTCCCGTCAGCCTGCTTCAGGCTGCTGATCGCCTGGTGTGAAGTGTCCTCGCAAGCAATGTGGCAACGCCCACAACCGATGCACGCTTCCTGATCAATCTTCGCAATCACCTGATAGTTGATATCCAGATACTTCCAGTCCGTGGTGTTGCCGACTGCGCGCCCGGAAAACTCGGCGATGCTGGCGTAGCCTTGACTGTCCATCCACCGCGAAAGCCCGTCCTTCATCTCCTCGACAATCCGAAAGCCATGCAGCATCGCCGCCGTGCACACCTGCACCGCGCCGCTGCCCAGCGCCATGAATTCCGCCGCATCGCGCCAACTGCCAATGCCGCCAATTCCGCAGATCGGCAAGCCCTGGGTCTGCGGATCACGGGCAATCTCGGCCACCATGTTCAGCGCGATTGGTTTGACCGCCGAGCCGCAATAGCCGCCGTGGGTGCTTTTGCTGCCGACAGTAGGCAGGGCGACCATGTGTTCAAGGTCGACGCTGGTGATCGAGTTGATCGTATTGATCAGCGACACCGCATCGGCGCCGCCACGATGCGCAGCTCGGGCGGCGACGCGGATGTCGGTGATGTTCGGCGTCAGTTTGACGATCACCGGCAGCGAGCAGTAAGTCTTGCACCAGCGCGTGACCTGCTCGACGTACTCCGGCACCTGACCGACCGCCGCGCCCATGCCACGTTCAGGCATGCCATGCGGACAACCGAAGTTCAGCTCGATGCCGTCGGCGCCAGTGGCTTCGACCAGCGGCAGAATGTATTTCCACGACTCCTCGACGCAGGGCACCATCAGCGAGACGATCAGCGCGCGGTCCGGCCAGTCCTTCTTCACCTGAGTGATTTCGCGCAGGTTGATTTCCAGCGAGCGGTCGGTGATCAGCTCGATGTTGTTGATCCCGAGCACTTCACGGTTGTTGCCGTAATGCGCCGAGTAACGTGACGAGACGTTGACTGCTGCCGGATCTTCCCCAAGGGTTTTCCAGACTACGCCGCCCCAGCCAGCCTCGAAGGCGCGGACCACGTTGTAGGCCTTGTCGGTCGGCGGCGCGGACGCCAGCCAGAACGGATTAGGGGCTTTGATGCCGGCGAAGACTATCGAGATATCGGCCATTTACGCAGCCTCCACGTTGAGCATCAGTTGCGCGTTGATCGCTTCGGCGGCACGTTTGCCGTGTTGCACCGCTTGCACGGTGAGATCCTGATCGAGGCTGGTGCAGTCGCCACCGGCATACACGCCGGGGATGCTGGTGCGCAGGTTTTCATCGACCTGGATGCGCTCGCCCTGACGCTTGAGTTCTCGGGCCAGCGGGTCGGCGAGGGCGCTGCCGTCGAAGGCCTGGCCGATGGCTTTGAAGATTGCATCGGCGACCAGTTCGAAGGTTTCGCCGGTGGTTTGCAGGCGACCGTCGACCAGATCGGTGCGTGCGAAACGCATGCCGCGTACGTGGCCCTGATCGTCGAGCAGCACTTCTTCCGGTTGCGCCCAGGTCAGCAGGCGCACCTGATTGGCCTTGGCAATGTCCTGTTCGTGACCGGTCGCGCCCATGTCAGCGGCGCCACGGCGATACACCAGATTGACATCGCGTGCACCGAGGCGGGCCATTTGCACGGCCATGTCGATGGCGGTGTTGCCCGCGCCAAGGACGATGCAGCGCTCGGCCAGCGGCAGTTGTGTGAGGTCATCGGCCTGGCGCAGTTCGCGGATGTAATCGGTGGCGGCGAGCAGACCGGGGGCATCCTCGTGGGGCAGGCCAAGCTGTTTGCTGGCGTTGAGGCCGAGGCCGAGGAACACCGCGTCGAACTGTTGATGCAATTCGCTGAGGGTCAGATTTTCGCCAAGTTTCTGCCCGTGGCGGATTTCGATGCCGCCGATCTGCAGGAGGAAATCCAGCTCCTTCTGCGCGTAGTCATCGACCAGTTTGTACTTGGCGATCCCGTATTCGTTGAGGCCGCCAGCCTTCTCCCGCGCTTCGAAAATCACCACGTCGTGGCCGTGCATGGCGCTGCGGTGGGCGCAGGACAAACCGGCCGGTCCGGCACCGACCACGGCGATGCGTTTGCCGGTGGCGGCGGCGCGCTGGAACGGGTGCTCGCTGAAATGTGCGTTGTCTACGGCGTAGCGTTGCAGCAGGCCGATCAACACTGGCGCGCATTCGTGGGCGTTATTGCGCACGCAGGCTTGCTGGCAAAGGATTTCGGTCGGACAGACCCGGGCGCAACTGCCACCGAGAATGTTCGCCGAAAGGATTTTCTGCGCGGCCCCGGGCACGTTGTCCTGATGGATATTGCGGATGAACGACGGAATGTCGATTTCACTCGGGCACGCATTCACGCACGGCGCGTCGTAGCAATACAGGCAGCGCGAAGCTTCCAGATGCGCCTGGCGGTCGTTGAGCGGCGGCGCCAGATCGGTGAAATGGCCGGCGAGGGCGGCCGCACTTTCGTGCGGGTGCGGGAGATGGTTCAGGGTCTCGATCACGGTTTTGTGCCTCACGGTTATTTGAGGTTTTCTGCCTCTGATGGGCAGTGGTTTTTGTGTCGTTCGGGATGGCCTCATCGCTGGCAAGCCAGCTCCCACAGGGATCTTTGGTGTTCACAAAACCTTGTGGGAGCTGGCTTGCCAGCGATAGGCCGAAGGCCGCTTTCAGCGTTTCACGGCAACGGGCTTATGTTGCTCCGCCCGCTTGCTCAGCAAATCAAACACCGCCGGATACGCCGGCCGTTCGATGTACCGTCCGGCCCCACGCTCGGCGCGCAGGTCGCCATCGGCCCAGACCAATCGGCCCTGGCTGACGGTGTGGCTCGGCACACCGCGCACGGTCTTGCCTTCGAAGATGTTGAAGTCCACCTGCTGATGGTGGGTCTTGGCGGAAATGGTGCGCGTACCTTGCGGGTCCCACAGCACCAGGTCGGCATCGGCGCCGACGCGAATCGAACCCTTGCGCGGATAGAGATTGAAAATCTTCGCGGTGTTGGTGGAGGTCAGGGCGACGAAGTCCTGCATCGACAACCGTCCGCTGTTCACGCCTTCATCCCAAAGCACGGCCATGCGGTCTTCGATGCCGGCAGTGCCATTGGGAATCTTGCTGAAATCGTCGCGCCCGGCGGCTTTTTGCTCGGCGCAGAAGCAGCAGTGGTCGGTGGCGGTGGTATGCAGATTGCCGTTCTGCAAACCATGCCACAGCGCCTCCTGATGACCACGCGGACGGAACGGCGGACTCATCACGTAACCGGCGGCGGTCTGCCAGTCCGGGTGCTGGTAGACGCTGTCATCGAGCAGCAGATGCCCGGCCAGCACTTCACCGTAAACCGGTTGGCCCTTGCTACGGGCGTAAGTGATTTCGTCGAGGGCTTCCTTGGTCGAGACGTGCACCAGATACAGCGGCGTGCCGATGGTCTCGGCAATGCGAATGGCCCGGCTCGCGGCTTCACCTTCGACCTGCGACGGACGCGACAGTGGGTGCGCTTCCGGCCCGGTGATGCCCTGGGCCATCAATTTGCGTTGCAGGTGATAGACCAGTTCGCCGTTTTCCGCGTGCACGGTTGGCACCGCGCCGAGTTCCAGGCAGCGCTCGAAGCTCGCCACCAGCGTGTCGTCGGCGGCCATGATCGCGTTCTTGTAAGCCATGAAATGCTTGAAGCTGTTGATTCCGTGATGGCTGACCAGTTCGGCCATTTCCTCGCGGACCTGCTCGCTCCACCAGGTGATCGCGACATGGAAACCATAGTCCGACGCAGACTTCTCGGCCCAGCCGCGCCACTGATGAAACGCTTCCATCAATGATTGCTGCGGATTGGGGATGACGAAATCGATGATCGACGTAGTACCGCCGGCCAGACCTGCCGCCGTGCCGCTGTAGAAGTCTTCGCTGGCGACGGTGCCCATGAACGGCAGTTGCATGTGGGTGTGGGGATCGATGCCGCCGGGCATCAGGTATTGGCCGCTGCCGTCGAGCACTTCGGCGTCGGCGGGAACATTAAGGTTTTCACCAATGGCTTTGATCACGCCGTCGGCGCAATAGACGTCGGCGCGGTAACTTTCATCATGGGTAACAACGGTGGCGCCACGGATCAACAGAGACATTCCGAGTTCCTCGCAGGCATGACCGACTTGTGTCGGTTCTAAATGTTTTATTGGTGTACAGCATTGCAGGCTGTATTCCTGTCAGTGCTGTCAGGAATAGAAGCTAGTCGCAGTTTTAAAATAGATCAAGAATATTTTTTATAAGCTTATCGTTGTTTTAACTCATTGAAAAACAACGATAAAAATGAAAATCACCAAAATGGTGAGGCTGCTCACCATTTTGACGCACTTGACAGGATGGAAATATGAGCAAGATTTCCTATGTGAAATCAGCCGCTTGAAGTTGAGCTGCGGTTGCTCGTTCACAATGAAAATAAATGCAGTGCACCAGTTTGAGTCCTGTCTGTTCGGACAACTTGCCGGACGTTTAGCCTGAGCGTTCAGACAAGTATTCGCGGACTCACCGGTGAATAATTAAAACTGATAAATATCAGAAAGTTGCAAAGCGTTTGAATCACCGCCCGATGCGCAAGCGGGGCACCCGGCACGTTTATTGATGCCGCCGCTGACACCGTGGCCGGTGCGTGAAAGTTGTCAGTTCCTCCGGCCATCGTCCGGCTCGCACCTGTGTGTGCAGCCGCCTGATGAGCAAAAAAATAATCAGAAGAACAGTGGAGCGGCCATGCAACAGAACAGATCGCAAGTGACCGAGCGTGACGGCTTGTTCGAACTCGAAGCCGGCAGCGACGTCCTCGATAGTCCCCGTTATAACCACGACATGGCACCGACCAAGGTGCGCGAACGAACCTGGAACAAATGGCACATCACCGCATTGTGGGTCGGCATGTCGATCTGCGTGCCGACTTACACCCTCGGCGGTGTGCTGACGGCCTACTTCGGCCTGACGGTCGGTGAAGCGCTGCTGGCGATTCTGTTCGCCAACGTCATCGTGCTGATACCGCTCACGCTCAACGCGTTTCCCGGCACCAAGTACGGCATTCCGTTTCCGGTGTTGCTGCGTTCGTCGTTCGGGATTCTTGGCTCCAATGTGCCGTGCCTGATTCGCGCGCTGGTGGCGTGCGGCTGGTTCGGCATTCAGACGATGTTCGGCGGATTGGCCATTCACCTGTTTCTCGGCTCGGTGTTCGACGGCTGGAAATCCCTCGGCGGGACAGGGGAGGTGATTGGCTTCATGGTGTTCTGGGCACTGAATCTGTGGGTGGTGATCCGTGGCGCCGAGTCGATCAAGTGGCTGGAAACTTTGTCGGCGCCGCTGCTGGTGGCGGTCGGGGTCGGCCTGCTGGTGTGGGCGATGCCGAACGTGTCGATGACCGAACTCATGGCGATCCCGGCCAAACGTCCGGAAGGCGCCAGTGTGGTCGGCTACTTCGCCGCCGGGCTGACGGCGATGGTCGGCTTCTGGGCGACGTTGTCGCTGAACATTCCTGACTTCAGCCGTTACGCCAAGAGCCAAAAGGATCAGATCCTCGGGCAGATCATCGGCTTGCCCCTGACCATGTTTCTGTTCGCGGCACTGGGTGTGGTGATGACGGCGGCGTCGGTCAAACTGGTTGGCGTCACGGTGTCTGACCCGGTCACGCTGATCGGTCATATCCAGAGCCCGGTGTGGGTGGCCGTGGCGATGGCGCTGATCATCATCGCCACGCTGTCGACCAACACCGCTGCCAACATTGTTTCGCCGACCAACGACTTCCAGAACATTGCGCCCAAGGTGATCAACCGCACCAAAGCGGTGTTGCTCACCGGCGTGGTGGGGCTGGCGTTGATGGCCCACGAACTGCTGAAGAAGCTTGGCTGGATCGTTTCCGATGTCAGCCTGGAAAGCGTCTATTCCAACTGGTTGCTGGGTTATTCGAGCCTGCTCGGGCCGATTGCCGGGATCATGGTGGTGGACTATTTCCTGATCAAGAAACAGCAACTGGATCTGGCCGGGCTGTACCGCGATGACGTGTATCCGGCGTGGAACTGGGCCGGGTTTCTCGCGTTCGGCGTGCCGGTGGTGCTGACTCTGCTGTCGCTGGGCAGCGATGCGTTCAGCTGGTTTTACAGCTACGGCTGGTTCACCGGCTCGGCGTTGGGCGGAATCATTTATTACGGGCTGTGCGTGATGCGCGCGCAGCCTTCTGCAGTGAAGTCGGCGGTGTAGCAGAGGGCCTCATCGCTGGCAAGCCAGCTCCCACAGGGAATGCAGTCGTACACAAATGCTGTGTTCACCTGAAAACCTGTGGGAGCTGGCTTGCCAGCGATGGCGGTCTCACAAGCACCACAGCAACATCCATAAGAAAAGCAGCCTGAGGAGATCCCCATGAACGCAGCCGTAGACGTTCTGCAATCGACCCATCAGCACATCAACCGCGACCGCCTCTGGGCGTCGCTCATGGAACTGGCCAAACTCGGCGCCACGGTCAAGGGCGGGGTCTGTCGCCTGGCCCTGACCGACCTCGACCGCCAGGCCCGCGACCTGTTCGTGCAATGGTGCAAGGACGCCGGATGCAGCGTCACGGTCGACGAAGTCGGCAACATCTTCGCCCGTCGCCCGGGCCGCAATCCGAGCCTGCCGCCAGTGATGACCGGCAGCCACATCGACACCCAACCCACTGGCGGCAAGTTCGACGGCTGCTTCGGCGTGCTCGCCGGCGTCGAAGTGCTGCGCACCCTCAACGACCTCGGCGTGGAAACCGAAGCGCCACTGGAAGTGGTGGTCTGGACCAACGAAGAAGGCTCGCGCTTCGCCCCGTGCATGATGGGCTCCGGCGTGTTTGCCGAGAAATTCACCCTCGAAGAAACCCTCGCCAAAGTCGATGCCGAAGGTGTCACCGTCGGCGAGGCGTTGAATGCCATCGGCTATGCCGGCCCGCGCAAAGTCAGCGGCCACAAGGTCGGCGCCTATTTCGAAGCGCACATCGAACAAGGCCCGATCCTCGAAGACGAACAGAAAACCATCGGCGTGGTCCTCGGCGCACTGGGGCAGAAGTGGTTCGACCTGAAGCTGCGCGGTGTCGAAGCGCATGCCGGCCCGACGCCAATGCACCTGCGTAAGGATGCGCTGGTCGGCGCCTCGGTGATCGTCGGCGCCGTCAACCGCGCCGCCCTCGGCCATCAACCCCACGCCTGCGGCACGGTGGGCTGCCTGCAAGCCTATCCCGGCTCGCGCAACGTCATCCCCGGCGAGGTGCGCATGACCCTCGACTTCCGCCATCTGGAACCGGTGCGCCTCGACTCGATGATCGCCGAGGTGAAGCAAGTCATCGAGGCCACGTGCGAAGAACATGGCCTGACCTACGAGCTGACCCCGACAGCCGATTTCCCACCGTTGTACTTTGAAAAGGGCTGCGTGGAAGCCGTACGTGGCGCTGCCAAAGGTCTGGGCCTGTCGCACATGGACATTGTCAGCGGTGCCGGTCACGACGCGATCTTCCTCGCCGAACTGGGGCCGGCGGGGATGATCTTCGTACCGTGTGAGGGCGGCATCAGCCACAATGAAATCGAGAACGCGGCACCGGATGATCTGGCGGCAGGGTGTGCGGTGTTGTTACGGGCAATGCTGGCGGCTTCGGCGATGGTGGCCGCCGGTAAAGCCGCAGCCTGAAACCCAAAGATCGCAGCCCTGTTAACCTGCTGGGCTGTAGGAGCTGTCGAGTGCAACGAGGCTGCGATCTTTTTCCGTCACCCAACCGTCACAAACCTGTGCGATGTTGCCGGCCATGAAAATCATCACCTCCGGCGCGGCCTATCTGGATATCGACGCCTACGCCTGCTGCATCGCCTACGCAGAACTGCTCAACCTGCAAGGCATTCCCGCCCGCGCCGTCAGTAGCGCGCAACCTAACGCCAGCGTGTCGAAAACCTTGCTGGCCTGGGGCAACGGTCTGCATGATTATGCCGTGCAGGCGAACGACCAATTCATCCTGGTCGACGTTTCCGACTATCACCATTTCGACCTGATAGTGGTGCTCGATCAAGTGGTGGAGGTTATCGACCATCATCCGGGCTACGAAAATTACTGGGCGCAGAAGCTTGGCGCTGCTGCCGACATCCAGGCGATCGGCGCGGCTGCAACCCAGATTTTTCAGCGTTGGCAGACGGCCGGTTTGTTGTCGCAGATCAGCGTACAAAGTGCCGCGTTACTGGCCACGGCGATTCTGGATAACACACTCAATTTCACCGGGCAGATGACCACCGCAGCAGATATCGACGCCTATGGCGAACTCGCCTCCCGAGGAAAACTGAGCATCGACTGGCCGCAACAGTATTTTCTTGAATGCCAGGCGAGCATCGAAGCAGACCTTGCTGGCGCGTTGGCGACCGATTTGAAACGGATGAAACCCGAAAGCAATCTGCCGCAGGTCTTTGCACAAATGACGGTATGGGATGCCGACGCCTTGCTGCAAAAACATCAGCCGACGATCAATCGCTGGATGGCCGGGCAGGGCGAAGACTGGTTGTTGAATATCATCAGTATTCGCGACCGGAAAAGCTGCCTGCTGGCGCCTGCCGACGTCAGCCAACAAAAGCTCGATCAGTTATTGCCACTCGACTGGCAGGCGGGAATGGCGGTGCTGAAACCGTCAATGCTGCGCAAGGAGTTGCTGAAACTGGGACTTGGCGCGGCCGGTCAAGGCGCGCCAAAGAGCATCGTCCAGTAAACCCCTTCATCACTGCGCGCCTCATTGGCGAACCCGGCGCCGACCTGGGTGAACATCGGGTTCATCAGATTGGCGCAGTGCCCGGGACTGGCCAGCCAACCGGCCATTGCCTTGCCGGGTGAACTCTGTCCGGCTGCAATGTTTTCGCCGATTTGCCGACCGCGATAGCCGGCGGCCCGGGCGCGATCGGCGGGCAGATCACCGTCGGGGTCGCGGTGGGCGAAATAGTTGCCGTAAGCCATGGCTTTACTGTGCCCCTGTGCAGCGGCGCCGAGGGCGGCATTCCAGCTCAACGGTCGGGCGGCGGCGAAGCGCTGGCGTCCGCACATCCGTGGCCGGGCGCGGGCGGCGTTGACCTCGGCCAGCAGGGCTTTGCCGACGCTGCGGTTATTGCCGACACGACTGTCGAGCACCGGTTGCGCCAACACCACTTGCCATTCACTGCGCGCACGGCTGATGCCAATGTCGGCGTACTGAGTGTCGAGCAACGCACCGCAGTAGTCGCTTTGCAACAGGTCGAAAGCCTCTTCGGCATCCTGCGCCCCGACAATGCGGATGCTACGCACCGCCACCGCCGAGTACCCGGACGACTTCAGCGCTTCGCGCAAGCCACCGCCATAGCGATAGCCGACCGGCAGGGCGAGGTTCGACTTCAGCGCCAACGGTGCCAGGCGTTGCACGGGGCGCCGGTCGCAGCGTTGCGGGTGGGCGCGATAGTCATTGATGGCAGCCACCAGTTGCCGCTCCGCGCCGGCATGCGCGGTTGCAGCGAACAGCGGTGAAAGGATCAGCAGGCACAGCGAAACCAGGCGAGACGAGCGAACGGCGTGGCGCATGAGACGGGCAGCTCTGAAGGAGGACAGCGCAAGAAAATGATTGAACCGCAGAACGCGGCGCGAGTAGGACTGGGGATTCGGGACTTGGTTCAAGGGGTGGGATGACGATTCAGTGACATGGGCGGTGGTTGGTCTGGACCTATCGCTGGCAAGCCAGCTCCCACAGTTCTTGCGGTGAACACAATTTTTGTCGACGACTCCATACCCTGTGGGAGCTGGCTTGCCAGCGATGGCGCCCGCCCAGCCAACACAAAAAGTACAGGCAAACCCCCATCAGTGATTCAACACATCCCCCATCCATTCCAGATACTGCACACGGTCCGAAATCGAGTTATGCCCCGAATCCGGCACCACCCTGAGCACCGCTACGCCTTGCGGGAAATTCTCCAGCAAGCGCTGAGTACTGGTGCGGGGGATCACTTCGTCGTCACTTGCCGCGAGCAGCAACGTCGGCACGCGGATATGCGCGGCGTACTTGCCCGACTCGAACCGATCCTTGAGCAACCACTTCACCGGCACCCACGGATATTGCCTGGCAGCGATTTCTTCAAGGCTGTTGTACGGCGTCACCAGAATCAGTTGTTGCACCGGTCGCTGACTGGCCAGACGCACAGCCACTCCGGAACCGAGACTGCGTCCGATCACCGCAACCTGCGGATGGCTGGCATACACCTGATCGAACAGCGCCAGCGCATCCTCGGCAATCGCTTCCTCGGACGGCGAGCCGCCACTGCCACCAAAGCCACGATAGTTGAGCAGATACACCGCGTAGTCGGGAAACGCCTGGGCAAACTCAGGCAGATTGCGCGACACGTCCTCGGCATTGCCACCGAAATAGATCAATGCTCGCCGCCCGACGCGGTCGCGGCTGATCACCGAAACCTGCGCGTCCGGCATCGACAGGGTCAGTTGTGAGTCGGCGCTGTTGAACGCATTGGGCTGGGGAAACCAGATCAGCGAGCGCTGAAAAAAGAACAGCGCCGCGCACAGCACCAGGTACACGGCAACGATCAATACGACGAGTGACATCAGGGTTCGGGACATTCGGCTACTTTTAACGGGGAGTGAGGGGGCGCTGTCGCAGTGTAGTCCAGCGGTTCGAACCGGCAGCCTGCGCACACAACGTGCAACAGATCCACGCAGCAGGGGAACCAGCATGAGCCACACTGAGGGTTACTCCCGTCGCCGATTGCTCACGCTGGCTGCCGGGGTTTCGGCGGTCTTTACCTTTGATCGGGCGTTGGCCACTGCCACATCGTCCGCCGTTCCCGGAGGCCAGGCCATGCAGACCCGCGTCATCCCATCCAGCTCCGAGCCACTGCCCATGGTCGGGTTGGGCACTTATCGCGGTTTCGACGTCGGGCCGGGCGATCCGGCCTACAAGCAACTGCCGGCGGTGCTCGACGAACTGTTCGCCAAGGGCGGCACGGTCATCGACAGTTCGCCCATGTATGGTCGCGCTGAAGCGACCACGGGCGAGTTGTTGTCGATCCACCAACCGCGCTCGCCCGCTTTTCTGGCGACCAAGGTATGGACACGCGGACGCGAGGAGGGCATCGCGCAGATGGAACAGTCGTTCAGCCTGCTGCGCACCGAGCGCATCGACTTGATGCAGATCCACAATCTGCTGGATTGGCAAACCCACCTGCCGACCCTGCGTGATTGGAAAGAGCAGGGGCGCATTCGCTACATCGGCATCACGCACTACACGCCTTCGGCCTATGACGAAGTCGAAGCGGTGTTGAAGGCCGAACAACTGGATTTTCTGCAAATCAACTACGCCCTCGACGACCGGGGCGTGGAAAAACGCATCCTGCCGCTGTGCCGCGAGCGAGGCGTGGCGGTGATCTGCAATCGGCCCTTCGGCGGCGGTGGCTTGCTCGCCCGGCTCAAGGGCAAACCGCTGCCGGCGTGGGTGTCGGATGTACAAGTCAACAGCTGGCCGCAACTGGTGCTGAAGTTTCTGCTGGCGCATCCGGCAGTGACTTGCGTGATTCCGGGCACCGGCAATCCACGCTACATGGCCGATAACGTCAGGGCCGGATTCGGGCCGATGCTAACTGATGCGCAGCGGCATCAGTTGATTGCGCTGTTGGGGTGAAAGGTTCTGTGAGCGAATCGCAACTTTGCGCCGGTTCGACCGCGTATTAATTTCCAAATGGTCTGAAGGACTGTCATATCTGACAGTTGGAAGGGCTTTGTTCACAGGCAATCATGGAGACTCAAACTTCACCCGGGAAGAACGATCATGGACGTGCAAAGCCGCAGATTTTCCTACTTCACTGGGGTTTGCCTCCTGCTGATCGTTTTCGCTGCCTACGCCCTGAATCAATAGTTTGTGCCTGGGAATGCAGCGCGGGCAGATTGTGACAGTGTCTGCGAACTCTGTGGAAGTGGCCGTGAAAATAGCCAAAGCGGCCTGGGGCACCGCGGGTTGTTATACGAAATGAACAGACGGCTGACGGCGTTCTGCGGCGCTCACTCGCGATACCGCAACGCTTCCAGCAATAACGCAAACGCCGGTGCCGCCTGACGCCGGCTCGGGTAGTAGAGGTGATAACCGGCGAATGTCGGGCACCAGTCTTCCAGCACCTGTACCAGACGTCCGTCCGCGAGATACGGTGCGACGATGTTTTCCGGAATGTAGCTCAGGCCGAATCCGTCCAGTGCCGCATCGAGCAATGGATAGACGCCGTTCAAGGTGATTTGCCCGGAGACGCGCACCTTGAGGCTCTCGCCATCTTTCTCGAACTCCCAGGTGTACAGCCCGCCATTGGTCGGCAGGCGCAGATTGTTGCAGGCATGGTCGGTCAGGTCGCGGGGCGTTTGCGGTGCGGGATGGCGGGTGAAATAGGCCGGCGAGCCGACCACCGCCATGCGCATGTCCGGGCCAATGCGCGTCGCGATCATGCCTTGCGCCACGTCCTCGCCGAGGCGCACGCCAGCATCGAAACCTTGTCCGGCGATGTCGACGAAACCGTAATCACAGCAGACCTCGACGGTGATGTCCGGGTATTTCGGCAGGAACTCCTGAAGCACCGGGCGCAGCAACCAGTCCAGCGAATGATCGGTGGCACTGATGCGGATCTTGCCGGCCGGGGTTTCGCGCAGGTTACTCAGGGTGGCGAGTTGCAGTTCGATTTCTTCGAAGTGTGGGCCGACGGTTTGCAGCAGATGCTCACCGGCCTCGGTGGGGGAAACGCTGCGCGTGGTGCGAGTCAGTAGGCGCAGACCCAGTCGCGCTTCGAGTGCACGAATGGTATGGCTGAGCGCCGATTGCGAGACGCCAAGTTTGGCCGCAGCCTTGGTGAAGCTGCGCTCGCGCGCCACGGCGAGGAAGGCGAGCAGGTCAGTGGCGTTTTCGCGAAGCATTGATGAGTTTCCTGCATAAGTTTTTTCGAATTTTAGCCGATTATCGAAAGAGTACAGCCCGATAAAGTGAACGCATGTCCCGTGTAGGCGGTGCCGCACGGGTTTGGCGAAATTCTGGAGGGCTTGTCATGAACCCGATTGCAGCTTCTGCTTTGACGCTTTCGTTGTTGGCTGCGGATGTTCAGGCCAATGAAAATCCACGGGTGACGGTAACGCCCAATGGATCACAACCTTCGGCCAAAGGGCCGGCGGACTGGTTTACCGGAACCGTGCGCGTCGATGCGCCGTTCAAAGGCAGCGACGACGCCCGAGTCAGCGGCGCCACGGTGACGTTCGAACCGGGTGCACGGACGGCGTGGCATACCCATCCGTTGGGTCAGACGCTGATCGTTACCGCCGGTTCAGGTTTTGTGCAGGAGTGGGGGCAACCGGTTCGGCAGATTCGTCCTGGCGACACGGTATGGATCGCGCCCGGCGTCAAGCATTGGCATGGCGCGGCGCCGACCACGGCGATGACGCATATCGCCATTGCCGAAGTGCTCGATGGCAAGGTGGTGGAATGGATGGAGCAGGTCAGCGAAACACAGTATCCGCACCGCGAATAAATAACGTACTAGCACCCCATGCTAGTGCGTTACCGTGGTCCGTAATACCTCATGCGCCCATTCCCCTCACTGTAGAGACCGGTACATCCTTTACACATTAGACCGGGGACATCGTTTACACCTTTTCCAGGCTTGCTACGCGTTTAGCGCCGCGTTCA
>NZ_JBIUWQ010000011.1:0-3401 GCF_044743525.1 Pseudomonas sp. NPDC087598
CACGAGGACAGCCAGAGCGAGAAACCGGCCCCCTCCGACACCGACGCGCGGTTCGCCATTGCGCGGCGCACGGACGCCGCCCGGGCCTCGCAAAACCTGCTGGCGGTCGAAGTCCAGGGCCCGGAAGCGGGCACCGCGCCACAAAAAGTCGAAGCGAAAATCTGCAAACGCAACGTATTCCCGGGCGCTGGGCAACAAACCGCTCAGGTCGGGCAATGAGGTCTGCTATGCGAAATCCGAAATTGAAATCTTTATTGGCCCCCACCCTGTTGAGCCTGGCGATGTTCGCCGGGGCCACTCAGGCCGCCGCGCCACTGCGTCCTCCTCAGGGCTACTTTGCGCCTGTGGATAAATTCAAGACCGGTGACAAAAGCGAAGGCTGCGATGCAATGCCGGCGCCGTACACCGGCCCGCTGCAATTTCGCAGCAAATACGAAGGTTCTGACAAGGCCCGTTCGACACTGAACGTGCAGTCGGAAAAAGCCTTCCGTGACACCACCAAAGACATCACCACGCTGGAACGCGGCACCGCCAAACGGGTGATGCAGTTCATGCGCGACGGTCGTCCGGAACAGCTCGATTGCACGCTGAACTGGCTGACCGCGTGGGCCAAGGCTGACGCGTTGATGTCGAAAGACTTCAACCACACCGGCAAGTCGATGCGCAAATGGGCGCTGGGCAGCATGGCCTCTTCGTACATTCGCCTGAAATTCTCCGACTCGCATCCGCTGGCGCAGCATCAGCAAGAAGCGCAGGTGATCGAAGCCTGGTTCAGCAAAATGGCCGATCAGGTGGTCAGCGACTGGGACAACCTGCCGCTGGAAAAAACCAACAACCACTCGTACTGGGCGGCGTGGTCGGTGATGGCGACCTCCGTCGCAACCAATCGCCGCGACCTGTTCGATTGGGCGGTGAAGGAATACAAGGTCGGCGCCAATCAGGTTGATGCCGATGGCTATCTGCCGAACGAACTCAAGCGTCAGCAACGCGCCCTCGCCTATCACAACTACGCCCTGCCGCCGCTGGCGATGATCGCCAGTTTTGCTCAGGTCAACGGTGTCGATTTGCGTCAGGAAAACAACGGCGCGCTGAAACGCCTGGGTGATCGAGTGTTGTCCGGGGTGAAAGACCCGGAAGAATTCGAGAAGAAGAACGGCAAAGAGCAGGACATGACCGACTTGAAAGAGGACATGAAATTCGCCTGGCTTGAGCCGTTCTGCACCCTCTACACCTGCCCGCCGGATGTGATCGAGAAGAAGCGCGGCATGCAGCCGTTCAAGACCTTCCGCCTCGGCGGGGATCTGACCAAGGTCTACGACCCATCGCATGAGAAGGGCAACAAGGGTTCGTAAGACCGAACGCAAAACCTGTGGGAGCGAGCCTGCTCGCGAATACGGTCTGACATTCAAAACTGATGTCGACTGACACGACGCCTTCGCGAGCAGGCTCGCTCCCACAGGGGTCGGTGTCAGGTTTTAGATTTGTGAGTTGGCCCTCCGGTTTTACGTGGGGGGTTTGGGGGGGCTTTGGCCCTTGACTGTTGGTTCAAACATGGAGAGATCGGGATGGTATTTTCATCCAACGTGTTCCTGTTTCTGTTCTTGCCGATCTTTCTCGGCTTGTACTACTTGAGCGGGCAACGCTATCGCAACCTGCTGCTGCTGATCGCCAGCTACGTGTTCTACGCCTGGTGGCGCGTGGACTTCCTCGCGCTGTTCGCAGCGGTCACGCTGTGGAACTACTGGATCGGCCTCAAAGTCGGTGCCGCCGGCGTCAGGACCAAACCGGCGCAGCGCTGGCTGCTGCTCGGTGTGGCAGTCGACCTGTGCATCCTCGGCTACTTCAAGTACGCCAACTTCGGCGTCGACAGCATCAACGCGATGATGACGTCGGTCGGTCTTGAGCCGTTCATCCTCACCCACGTCCTGCTGCCGATCGGGATCTCGTTCTACATCTTCGAATCGATCAGCTACATCATCGACGTGTACCGCGGTGACACCCCGGCCACGCGCAACCTGATCGACTTCGCAGCGTTCGTGGCGATCTTCCCGCACTTGATTGCCGGCCCCGTCCTGCGTTTTCGCGACCTCGCCGACCAGTTCAACAACCGCACGCACACCCTCGACAAGTTCTCCGAGGGCTGCACACGGTTCATGCAGGGTTTCATCAAAAAGGTCTTCATCGCCGACACCCTCGCCGTGGTCGCCGACCATTGCTTCGCCCTGCAAAACCCGACCACGGGTGATGCCTGGCTCGGCGCGCTGGCCTACACCGCGCAGCTGTATTTCGACTTCTCCGGTTACAGCGACATGGCGATTGGTCTGGGCTTGATGATGGGTTTCCGCTTCATGGAAAACTTCAAACAGCCGTACATCAGCCAGTCGATCACCGAGTTCTGGCGTCGCTGGCACATCAGCCTGTCGACCTGGCTGCGCGACTATCTGTACATCACCCTCGGCGGTAACCGTAAAGGCACGCTGATGACCTATCGCAACCTGTTCCTGACCATGCTCCTCGGTGGTCTGTGGCACGGCGCGAACATCACTTACATCGTCTGGGGCGCCTGGCACGGCATGTGGCTGGCGATTGAAAAAGCGCTGGGCCTGAACACTTCGCCGCGCAGCCTCAACCCGATTCGCTGGGCACTGACCTTCCTGCTCGTGGTCATGGGCTGGGTGATCTTCCGTGCCGAGAACCTGCATGTTGCCGGGCGCATGTACGGCGCGATGTTCAGCTTCGGCGACTGGTCGCTGTCGGAACTCAATCAGGCCAGCCTCACCGGTCTGCAAGTGGCGACTCTGGTAGTGGCGTACGTAACGCTGGCGTTCTTCGGCCTGCGTGATCTGTACACCAATCAGCCGCCGGCCAAGACCAAACCGGAAGTCAACGTCGAGGCCAACGGCCCTGCGACGGCGACCCCGGGAATGATCAAAGCCGCGCCTGGCGAAAATCCGGCGAGCATCCACGAGCCTGGCTACACCGTCGGCGTCGAAGCCCAGGTGCAACCGGCCTACTGGACGGCGGACTGGTCGCGCTACGTGATGCGCGGGCTGATCCTGCTGCTGTTCATCGCCTCGATTCTCAATCTCTCGGCGCAAAGCTTCTCGCCGTTCCGTTACTTCCAGTTCTGAGGGATCTGACATGACCCGCTCATTACGCATCTTCTACATCGCCCTGTTCCTGGTGACCCTGTTGGTCCTCGGTCTGTGGTCGGTTCGCAGCTTCTTCGGCTTCAGCACCAACGCCGATGCGACGGTGCTCAACGGCCGTTGGACCAAGGCTGTGGAAACGCACTACGACGATGAATTCCCGATCAAGCGCCTGGGCACCAATCTCTGGGCCGCGCTGGATTTCAAACTGTTCAACGAAGGTCGTCCGGGCGTGGTGCTCGGTCGCGATCA
>NZ_JBIUWQ010000011.1:3411-87509 GCF_044743525.1 Pseudomonas sp. NPDC087598
CAACTACGCGCTGGTCGAAGGCGTACGCCAGACCCTGAAAGAGAAAGGCGTGAAACTGGTCATGGCGATCGTGCCGGCCAAGGTTCGCCTGTACCCGGAACACCTCGGTGATGTGAAACCGGCGAGCATCCACGCCAACCTCTATCAGGATTTCCACCACCGCGTAGCGGCCGACAAGATCCTCGCTCCCGACCTGCTCACGCCGTTCCAACAGGCCAAACAAAACGGTCAGCAAGTGTTCCTGCGCACCGACACCCACTGGACACCGGAAGGTGCCGAGATCGCCGCCAACACCCTGGCGAAAACCATCGCCGACAAGTTCCCGCTCAGCGGCGAACCGCAACGCTTCGTCACCACGCCAGCAGAGAAGGTCACCCACAAAGGCGATCTGCGTCTGTTCCTGCCGCTCGATCCGCTGTTCGAAAACCTGATGCCGGCGCAAGAGCCGCTGCAAAAGCGCAACACCGTCGCGGCTGGCGATCAGCCTGCCGGTGACGACGCACTGTTCGCCAGCAATGAAGTGCCGGTGGCACTGGTCGGCACCAGCTACAGCGCCAACCCCAACTGGAACTTCGTCGGTGCACTGAAACAAGCGCTGCACAGCGACGTGGTGAGCTACGCCGAAGACGGCCACGGCCCGATCCTGCCGATGCTCAGCTACCTGAAAAGCGATGACTTCAAGAACAGCCCGCCACAGGTGCTGATCTGGGAGTTTCCTGAACGATATCTGCCTGTGAACAACGAAATCGGCGACGCCGACCCGCAGTGGGTCGCAGAGCTTAAACAAGCCGGCGCACGCTCCGGGCTGGGTAGAAGCGTCGCGAGCGAAGACAAGACAAGGCAAAAACAGGCGAGGACGCGGAGTTTACGAGCTGTAAATGAGCAGTCCGAGCCTGTTTTTAACGCTGGATTGTCGAGCGCAGCAGCTTCTACACAGTCCGGCCAACAAAACGTAGCAAGCAACACTAACTCCGAGACGCCCGATCGGGCGCAAAACTGAAAGAGAGGTACACCATGACTTTCACTATTACTACTCCTCGTCGTCTCGCTAAAAGCTTCGCTCTGGTTGCTGGCCTCAGCGTGCTTTCCGTGCCTGCCTTTGCCGGTGGCGACGCCGCGCTCTACGGCCCGACCGCACCGAAAGGCTCGACCTTCGTCCGTGTCTACAACGCCAGCAACGCTGAAATCAGCGCCACCGTGGGCAGCACCAACCTGAGCGACGTTGCGCCACTGGCCAGCAGCGACTTCAGCTTCATGCCGGGCGGTGATTACAGCGCCAAGGTCGGCAGCCAGACCCTGCCGGTCAAACTCGCCGGTGACCACTACTACACCCTGGTCAACAACGCTTCCGGCGCGCCGCAACTGATCGAAGAGCCACCGTTCAAGAACAAGCAAAAGTCCTTGGTGCGCGTGCAGAACCTCAGCGACAAGCCGCTGACCCTGAAGACTGCAGACGGCAAGACCGACGTGGTGCCGAACGTCGCAGCCAAGGGCCGTGGCGAACGCGAAATCAACCCGGTGAAAGTCAGCCTGGCGCTGTACGAAGGCGACAAGAAAGTCGGCGACGTCAAGCCGGTTGCCCTGGAGCGCGGTGAAGCAGCAGTGCTGTACGTCACCGGTTCCGGCAGCAGCCTGTCGCCAGTCTGGGTGAAACGCCCGGTGTCGACGCGCTAACAAATTTCCCGAACTGACCCGGTTCCCTGTGGGAGCTGGCTTGCCAGCGATGCAGACACCTCGGTTCTGCAGATACACCGAGGTGATGCCATCGCTGGCAAGCCAGGCTCCCACAGGGACCGAGGTGAGCGTTCGGATACGAGACAAAAACAAGAGTGAAACGACACAGCGTTCGTGCCTCTAACCAATCGATTTTATGGAGTAAACAATATGATTCCGGTGATCTTGTCAGGTGGTAGCGGTTCACGTCTTTGGCCGCTTTCGCGTAAGCAGTTCCCTAAACAATTCCTCGCCCTGACCGGCGAACACACGCTGTTCCAGCAAACCCTGGAGCGCCTGGTGTTCGAAGGCATGGACACCCCAATCGTGGTCTGCAACAAGGATCACCGTTTTATCGTCAACGAGCAGTTGGCCAATCGTAACCTCGACTGCCAGCGCATCCTGATGGAACCGTTCGGCCGCAACACTGCGCCGGCCGTGGCGTTGACCGCGATGATGCTGGTCAATGAAGGTCGCGATGAGCTGATGCTGGTGCTGCCGGCCGACCACGTGCTGGAAGATCAGAAAGCCCTGCAACGCGCCCTCGCGCTGGCCACCGTCGCCGCCGAAAACGGCGAAATGGTGCTGTTCGGCGTACCGGCAACCAAACCGGAAACCGGTTACGGTTACATCAAATCCACCGCTGATTCGCTGCTGCCCGAAGGCGTCAGCCGCGTCTCGCACTTCGTCGAAAAACCCGACGTCAAACGCGCCACCGAGTACGTGCAATCCGGCGGTTATTTCTGGAACAGCGGCATGTTCCTGTTCCGCGCCAGCCGCTTCCTCGAAGAGCTGAAAAAGCACGATCCGGACATTTACGACACCTGCCTGCTGACCCTGGAGCGCAGCGAGCAGGATAACGACACCATCACCTTTGACGAAGCCACCTTCGCCTGCTGCCCGGACAACTCCATCGACTATTCCGTCATGGAAAAAACCCAGCGCGCCTGCGTCGTGCCACTGAGCGCCGGCTGGAGCGATGTCGGTTGCTGGTCGTCGCTGTGGGAAGTCAACGAGAAGGACGCCAACGGCAACGTCAGCAAAGGCGATGTGGTCATCCAGGACAGCAAGAACTGCATGATCCACGGCAACGGCAAACTGGTGTCGGTGATCGGTCTGGAAAACATTGTGGTGGTCGAAACCAAGGACGCCATGATGATCGCCCACAAGGACAAGGTTCAGGGCGTCAAGCAGATGGTCGCCACCCTCAACGAACAGGGCCGCAGCGAAACCCAGAACCACTGCGAGGTCTATCGTCCGTGGGGTTCCTACGACTCGGTGGACATGGGCGGGCGCTTCCAGGTCAAGCACATCTCGGTGAAACCCGGCGCATGCCTGTCACTGCAGATGCACCACCACCGCGCCGAACACTGGATCGTGGTCAGCGGCACCGCTGAGGTGACTTGCGACGAAAACGTGTTCCTGCTCTGCGAAAATCAGTCGACCTACATCCCGATTGCCTCGGTGCATCGCCTGCGCAACCCGGGCAAGATCCCGCTGGAAATCATCGAAGTGCAGTCGGGTTCGTACCTGGGCGAAGACGATATCGAGCGCTTTGAAGATATCTACGGCCGCTCCACCCCGATCGAACGCGGCGTGTCGGTGAAGACCATCGCGCAGTGATCGCTCTGCAATAAGTAGTCCCCGTCCAGCCCGCTGCGTCTCCCATCCGCAGCGGGTTGGGCGGTTTTTTTTCCATCAGAAGGGCTCCCATTTATCTGAATTACTGGGCCTGTATGCAACGATGTATTGGTTCGGAATCGGAGTAATGAATGTCATTTCCACAGTCATTGGTGGAATCATTACGACGAATCCAGACTGATCCAGAGTATCGCCACTCATCATCAAGCGGGCATCCAGCCTTCCTTTAGGGGTGAATTGAAAAGGAGCGTTCAACCCTAAGGTCTGCGCATTGATCTCTCGTTCCTTGAGATCCGGAATAGCCATCCGATACAGGTACGCCCTGGAGTCGCCATATCCTCCAGAAGCCTCATCCATGCCTGTCGACACGTAACCCGGGACAGGACTTCGTACGTGTTCGTTGGCCACGGTATTGATTTTTTTGCTGACTACGCCTTGCCGAAACTCCTCTTTGATTTTATCCCCTCTGTTGTCTCTGGGATAAAAACCGCCTGCCTCCCGGATCTTATCGGGTGGACGGTTATCTCCTCTCATGACCACAATCGCGCCATCATTATTGACCAGCAAAGAATGCGAGCCCACTTTCATCGTGCCAGTCGCGTATGACGGGAGCGGACCTGACGATTGCGAATCCAAACCCAGGTCAACCTGAGGCTTAGGTGGAGGAGGACGAGGAGGTGCCATGTTTCCCGACCCGGCGGCCTTTGGCAACGACGTAGCAGGCTGAGCCGGTATTAGAGCGGGCCGTGGAGGGACCAGGGGGCGTGCGGGAGCCGACATTGCGCCGGGTTTTGGTGGAATCGCCGGGCGAGTAGGTGGAGTAACGTTGGTTGCGTTACTCAAAACGCCTCTCTGACCCGAGCCAACTCCCGGTTTTTTATCTTCCGGTTTGAGCCCGTTTGCGTCCGTCAGCCTTATTGGATTGTTGCGCACCATACGGTACAGATTAAGGCCGTCTATAGCCCCCGCCGGGTCCGGATTAAGCCAGCGCTGCAACCACGGCATGTAATAGCGGTAACCGTAGTAGTACAGCCCCGTCGCATCCTGCTCCTTGCCCGAATAACGAATGGTTTTGTAACTGACTTCGGTGTCCTTGCTCCACGCCGTCTCACCAAACGGGTGAAATGTTTCCTGACTGATGATCCGGGCATCTTCGCCCAATTCCAGACTGGTCGATCCCAAATGATCAGTGAAGCTGTACCGATAGTGGTCATTGGAACCGCTCGGCGGTGCGCTTTCCCAATGCAGCACGCGCACACTGTTGAGCCCGCCATCGGCGATGATCACCTGCAGTTGTTCTGCAGTGCCGGTGTCGCTGCGCAGTTCAAGTCCTGGCAAATAACGCACGTCGGTAACCAGGCCACGGGCGTTTGTCTGCAACGAACGAGTCTTGCGCACCCGCAGACCCGCTCCGTCATAGACATACTGTTCAACGTCATTGCGGCCGCTGCCCCGTTCAACTGGAGTCACCGACCGCAGTTGATTACGCAGACTCCACGTCAGTGGCTGCCCTGCCTCCAACGCCCGCAAATTGCCGTGAGGATCGAATGCCGCTGCGATTGCCTCTTCAGTGGGCGGTACATCATCTTTGTAGGGCAGACAGCGATTGCTGAATCGAGCGGCTTTCAGCTTGCGGCCATTACGCGCGCCCACATGAGTCAACTCCAGCAGATTGCCAGACTCATCGTAGCGGTAGATCTGCCGGTAGTTGCTCAGCGCCGCCGGATCGACACGATCAATGGACGCTGGCCCCTGGCTTGCAGTACCCGCCTCCCAACCGGTCGCCTCACGCAATTGGTAGCGACTGTCGTAAATAAACCGGCTGATCGGATCGATGCGTTGATTGCCGAAATAGCGGATCGGCAGGGCCTTGTCCTCGATGCTCAGCACGTTGCCCATCGGGTCATAGTCATAGAGCAAATGCTGTAATGCTTCACCACCGTATCTGGCGGCGCAGCGCGTCAGCAAGCGCCCGTCTTCGGCTCGATAAGTCAGCGTCGTCACTACGCCATTGTCCGCGACTTGCTGCGTTACTTGTCCGTCGGCGTTGTAACGGATATCACTGAACAGCGTTCGGGATTCGGATTGATGCCTCAGTTGCAGGTGAGTAGCCCGCAAACGCCCATCGAGCGTCAACTCACTGCCTTGACGATTGCCCCGCGCATCGACTTGATCGAGCACCTGACCCACTGGCCCGAAGCGCCACCGGCTTGTAGCGCCCTCGCCGGCTTCAAGCAACCGTGTACGGTCTTCAATCAGTTCAGGCCAGTCCGGGGAAACCAGGTCCTCGGTGAAGTGCCGGGTGTTTTCGACGCATTGGCCACTGATCGCAAAGGTTTCGAACAACACACTGCCCGCAGGATCGTCATGACGGACCAACTGGCCGAGCTGATTTTTGCTCGGATCACCGGCACCGGGCCGGCCATACATAAAACGCTCGACGCACCGCTTCGGCGTTGATAAGCCCTCTTCGAACATCGCCACCGGGCGCAGCAACGAGTCATGCTCAATCTCGCGAAGGGTTTCCCGACTGTCCCAATCAAGCAGCACTTGCGACCCCATACCGTACAACGCGACTTGCATGCCGGCATCAACACTGTCCGAGCTCACCACCTGGCCGCTCAACGTGTAAACCGTGGCCAGATTGGCTGGGGTCAGTGGATCGGTCTTTTGCAGCGCCCACAAACGCGGATCCCACTGCGCGACGGCACGCCCGGCCGAGTCATGCAAGGTACGGTGGACGCGGGTTTGAGCGGGGCAACTATCATCGTCGCGCCAATAATCGACCGTGCGAATCGACAGCCCACGCGGGTCGCTCGCCAAAAGCGTTGGTGTGTTGTGATGTACGCCCATAAGTCTCGCTCCCTATGACAGCCCCATTGGGTCCCTGCGAAGACATCAAACAGCTCGAACCTCTGGTTGCCAACTGTCAGAAATTACAGTTCCGACCAGCGGTGCATTCGCATGACACGCGAATGTCCATTCCGGCAGCCCTTCGGTAGGATGGTGGCCACGTGTTCAAGGAGCGTACAAACATGTTCATCGGCGTCCTGCTGGTCATCACCTGGTTGATTCTGTTGTTGCGCTATCCGGCCAAGGCTTTGCCGGTGTCGGTCGCAGCCGCCATCGGTCTCGGTCTGGTGGCTGTCTGGGTGGTGTGGCTGGACAACCGCGAGATCAAGCAACTGGCGCGCCTCGAGATGCGCATTGTTTATGCACCCGAGCAATGCCCGGCCGATCGGCCGCTGCAACTGAAAATGAACAACGGCAACAGTGTGCCGCTGACCGAACTGCGCTGGCGCATCGCGGCCTATGCGCCGGGCGATACAGTCAATCTGGCCGACAACCAATACACCGCGCCACGCTATCGCGGCCCCGGCGAATTGCAGGCCGGCGGCAGTTGGGAAGACTGCTTGCCGATGCCGCCGCTGCGTCCCGGTTATCGCCCGCAGACGCTGGAGTTTCGCGCCGAGCGATTGCAGGGTAGTTTCTCCGACTGATCTCCCTCCTACTCTTTTTGCACAAGGAATGCGCCATGCCCGTTGCGTTGATTACCGGATGTTCCAGCGGCATCGGCCGCGCCCTTGCCGACGTATTCAAAAGCGCCGGTTTCGAAGTCTGGGCCACGGCGCGC
Organism: Pseudomonas sp. NPDC087598; assembly: GCF_044743525.1. Taxonomy (NCBI): domain Bacteria; kingdom Pseudomonadati; phylum Pseudomonadota; class Gammaproteobacteria; order Pseudomonadales; family Pseudomonadaceae; genus Pseudomonas; species Pseudomonas sp. NPDC087598. Next base: position 10,400 of record NZ_JBIUWQ010000011.1, read on the forward strand.
AAGGCTGAAGACGTGGCGGCGTTGAGTGCGGCCGGATTCACCGCAGTGCAGCTCGACGTCAATGACGGCGCGGCGCTGGAACAACTGGGCGAACGAATCAACCAGCAGCATGGCGGCCTCGATGTGCTGATCAACAACGCCGGTTACGGGGCCATGGGCCCGTTGCTCGACGGCGGCGTACCGGCCATGCAACGCCAGTTCGAAACCAATGTGTTCTCGATTGTCGGTGTCACCCGCGCACTGTTCCCGGTACTGCGCCGTGCCAAGGGCCTGGTGGTGAATATCGGCAGTGTTTCCGGTGTGTTGGTCACCCCGTTTGCCGGTGCCTACTGCGCGTCTAAAGCGGCCGTGCATGCCTTGAGCGATGCGTTGCGCATGGAACTGGCGCCGTTCGGCATTCGCGTGATGGAAGTCCAACCCGGCGCCATCCAGTCGAGCTTCGCGAAAAACGCCGGCCACGAAGCCGAGCAACTGATCAATGAAAGCTCACCGTGGTTTCCCCTGCGTGAAGGCATTCGCGCGCGGGCCAAGGCTTCGCAGGACAAGCCGACTCCGGCCAGTGAATTTGCAACTGAACTGCTGAAAGCCGTGCAGCAGAGCAAACCGCCACGGTTGATCCGCATTGGCAATGGCTGCCGGGCGCTGCCGTTGTTGGCAGCGTTGTTGCCAAAGGGTTTGCTGGAGTCGACGTTAATGAAGCGGTTCGGTTTGCGCGGCAAACTCTGAGACCGGGTCGACGCCATCGCGAGCAGGCTCGCTCCTACAGGGGATCTCAGATCCAATGTCGGAGTGAGCCTGTTCGCGATGCAGACGACTCGGTCCATCAGTTATCCACAGCACTCTGCTTTACGACGACCGTGCAAGTAATCCCCGCCGCCAGCAACACCCCTTCCGGCACTTCATCAATGTGAATGCGCACCGGCACTCGCTGAGCCAACCGCACCCAGTTAAAGGTCGGGTTCACATCGGCGATCAGCTCGCGGCTCTCCGGATTGTCACGGTCGTAAATGCCACGGGAAATGCTTTCCACGTGCCCCTTCAAGACTTCACCGCTCATCAATTGCATATCGGCTTTATCCCCCACGCGAACGTGCGGCAGCTTGGTCTCTTCGAAAAAGCCATAAACCCAGAACGAGTTCATGTCGACCACGGCCATTTTCGCTTCGCCGATGCGTGCGTAGTCGCCGCGATGCACGTTGAGGTTGGTCACGTAGCCGTCGACCGCTGCACGGACTTCGGTGCGTTTGAGGTTGAGTTCGGCCGCCTCCAGTTGCGCCTGGGCATGTTGATAGTCGGCCAGCGCGGCGTCGGCGATGTTGCTGGCGTCGTCGCGGTTTTCCTTGGAGATCACCAGGTTATCCAGATCGGCGCGGCGATGGGCGTTGACCTTGCGCATCTCCCAGGTCGACTTGCGCGAAGCGACCAGCGACTGCGCCTGTTTCACCGCGATGCGGTAATGCTCCGGATCGATCTGCATCAACAGATCGCCCTTCTTCACCAACTGGTTGTCACGCACCGGTACATCGACCACTTCACCGGTGACGTCGGCAGCGACGTTGATGATGTCGGCGCGCACCCGCCCGTCGCGGGTCCACGGCGTGTTCATGTAATGCACCCACAAGGTCCGGCCGATCCACAGCGCCAGGGCCAGCACCAGCAGGGTCGCGAGCAGGCTGAAAAACTTTTTCATCAGATCGTTCTCAACGGTAGACAGTCAGCGCCATCGCGCCGAACAGACAGGTAAACAGACTCAGGCGCAGCAGCGCCGGGTGCCAGAAAAAGCGGTACAGATCGAACCCCGAGAGAAACCGGTCCACCGCCCAGGCCAGCGCCGCAGCGATGAAAAACATCAGGGTCATGGTCGGCATGTACACGCCGTGGAAAGCGATTTCACGAGGCATGGGCAAGTCCTTCGGGCTTGGCTGGAGCAAGAACGGCGAGCGGCGATTGCGGGTCGAGCAACGAGGTGCGGATAAAGTGCAGATAGCTCTTCACCCGACGCAACGCCGAGGTATCGAAATGCGGCGCGAACGGCTCGTCGGTCGCCGCCACACGGCTGATCGCGTGATCGACTGCCACCAATGCGCGCTCGAGATTGCTCGGGTTCGGTTGCAGAAACAGCCGCACCAGCGCGCGGCCCATCACCCGGATCGCCTGACGCCATGGCTGCGATTCGGCATAGGCCGGATGCACTGGCAAGATCGCCTGCTCCTTGCGCAACTCGATGATCGCGTGACCGACTTCGAGCACCACGAACATCCAGCGCAGCAGGTTCTTTTGCACCTTCGGTTCACCGGCCGCCAGACCGTAAGCCTGATGCAGCAAGTCGCGGGTGCGACTCTCGAAACTCGACGCCAGCCCTTTGAGTTTGCCGCTGATCGCATAGACCACCTGCCCGCGCAGATCCTGCTCCAGTCGGCGCCACAACCAGCGGCTGTTCGGCGGCAGAATAATTGCGCCCGCAGCTGCGCAGACCAGCATGCCCATGACCATGGCGATGTAGTCGTTGATGAAGGTGTACGGGTTGTAAATGGTCAGGTTGTCCGGCACCGAACCGGTGCTGAAGAAGATCAGCAAACCGAGGCCGACACCGGCATATTGCGGCCGTGAAGTGAGGAACGAACCGAGCACGATCACCGGCGCGAGCATCACGCACAGCAGGGGAAAACCATCGATCCACGGGAAGATGAAAAACATCTCGACGAAGCCGATCAACGCCCCGAGAAACGTGCCGCAAGCCATCTGAAACGCCATGCGTTTCGGGTTCGGCGTAGCAGCGGAAAGGCCCACGGTCGCGGCGGCAATCAGGGTCATCGTCGCGCCGCTCGGCCACGCGGTGGCGACCCAGTAACTGCCCAGCACAATGAGGATGAACGAGGCGCGAATCCCCGAGGCCGCCGCTGCCCACCAGTTGGTTTGCGGGGTGAACGGTTCGTCCCAGCGTTCGCGTTCGTGGCGGTGATCAGCCAGTGAGGCGTGAGTCTGTGCATAACTGTGCAGATCATCGACGAAGCGATAGAGCAACTCGTACGCCGTGTGGAAATCCAGTTGCTCGGCGTCGCTGGGTTCGCTCTCCTGGAAGATCGCGCGCAGGCTGCGCACCCGCGCCGGCAGACCATCCTTGTAAGTGGCCAGCGCTGTCGCCAGTCGCGCTGCATCGGGGCTGGTCAGGGCGCGGCCACTGAAGCCGTCGAGCACTTCAGCGAGGTCCTGCAAGCCCGGTCTGATCGCTGCAACGACGTGCTCCTCGCCATTTCCGCGCAAGCGTTCAAGCAACTGATGCAGCGCGTTGAAGCGCGTGGTGATGCCCATGAACTCGCTGTTCAATCGGCTGAGTCGACCGTTACGCCGACGCATGTGCGGGTCTTCGAACACCGTCACGCTGCGCAGCCCTTCCAGGCCCACGGCTTCGGCGATGAACCGCACGTTGCTCGCTTCGAAGGATTCGGTTTTGCTGCGCCCGCGCAAGCCATCGGTCACGAATAGCGCGAACACGCCGAAGCGCTGGTACAAGGCATTGCGCATGGCGGCACTGGCGGTTTGCGGCAGAATCGCCGCGCTGATCACGGTGGAGCAGAGAATCCCCAAGGAGATTTCCAGCACCCGCCACACCGCCGCCATAAACGCACCGTCCGGATGCGCCAGCGCCGGCAGTCCGACCATCGCGGCGGTGTAGCCGGCGAGGACAAAACCGTAGGCACGGAAGTTACGGCAACGCGCGGCACCGGCCGAACAGATACCGACCCAGATCGCCAGCGAGCCGAGGAACAGCTCGGTGTTTTGCGCGAACAAGGCGATCAGCGTGACCATCATCGCCGACCCAGCCAACGTGCCGAGGAAGCGATAGAAACTCTTGGCAAACACCTGACCGCTTTGCGGCTGCATGACGATGAACACGGTGATCATCGCCGTACGCGGTTGCGGCAACTCCAGACGCATGGCCAGCCAAAGGGTGAGGAATGCGGCGATCAACACCTTGAAAATGTAGACCCAGGTCACGCCATCGCTGCGCGCCCAGTCAAAGAAACCCCGACGCCATTCCAGGGAATAGAGCCAGCGCAGAGGTGCGGGCAAGGGAGTCATTTGGTCTTGCTCAATGATTGAGGACTGAAGAGTTTTCTGTGGTCACTGCAAAACCTGTGGTGAGGGGATTTATCCCCGACCGGCGGCGCAGCCGTCGTGAAACCAGTGAATGCGGTGAGCCTGAAAAAATGCGGTGGATGGTTTTGGGGCTGCTCCGCAGCCCATCGGGGATAAATCCCCTCGCCACAGGAACTCACCCTCCTCAGGTTTGGGTTCACCGCAGCAGCGCCGGGGTTTTCGGGGCTGCGGTTTTCTCGGCCGTCGGCACATCGTTACCGGCACCGAGGCCGCCACCCAGCGCCGTCACCAACTCGGCATGTGCACTCAACCGCGCCGCCTGCACCTGCTGCTGCACCTGCTGCTGCTTGAACAACAGCGTCTGCGCATTCAGCACGTTGAGGTAATCGGTGAGGCCGCGTTGATAGGCGATCATCGCGATGTCGTAAGTCTTCTGCGCCGTGGCCACGGACTCGGCGGCAAAGCCTTGCTGCTTGTCCATCGACTCACGACGGATCAACTGGTCAGAGATGTTCTTCAGCGCATTGACCAGCGTCTGGTTGTAATGCGCGACAGCGATGTCATAACCCGCCGACGCTTCACCCAACTCGGCACGCAGTCGGCCACCGTCGAAGATCGGCAACGAGATCGCCGGCCCGACGTTGTAGTTGAGTTTCTTGCCGGTCAGAAACTCCAGCGCGCCGCCCCCGGTCGCCATGTAACCGAGGCTGCCGACCAGATCGACGTTGGGATAAAAACCGGCATGCGCCACATCGATCCCGCGAGCCTGCGCCGCCACTTGCCAGCGACTGGCAACCACGTCCGGGCGTTGGCCGAGCAGTTCGGCCGGTAACGCTGACGGCAACTTCAGCGCCGCACCAAGGGACAGCGTCGGACGCTGCAATTGCGCGCCGGCTCCCGGTCCCTTGCCGGCAAGCGCGGCGATCTGGTTACGGCTGAGGGCAATTTCTTCATCCAGCGCATCCAGTTGCCGATGGGTTTCCGGCAACGGCGTCTCAGCCTGGCTGACTTCGAAATGCGTGCCGATCCCGCCGTTCAAACGCTTCTGCGCCAGATCAAGAATCTGCTGTTGCTGCGCAAGCGTCGCGGCGACGATGTCGCGCTGGGCGTAATGCAACGACAACTCGATGTAGGCGCGCACGATGTTGTTCTGCAATTCGAGCTGGGCCAATCGCGCTTCGGCGGCGCTCATGTGCGCCAGATCCACCGCGCGTTCGCTGGTATTGCTTTCACGGCCCCAGAGGTCGAGCGCGTAGCTGAAACCGAGCGCAGCGTTGTTGTCCCAGGTGGTGGTGTTGGCCAGCTCGCCCGGGCCGTAAAACTGATCGGTCGGCCAGTTGTGGCGCTTGAGTGTCGACTCGCCATTGATCTGCAACGACTCGGCCGCTTCGGCGACGCCGGCCATGGCTTTGGCCTGACGCACTCGTGCAGCGGCCATGGCCATGCTCGGGCTGTCTTGTATGGCGAGCTCGACCCAGCGGTTCAGTTGCGGGTCACCGTAGGCTTGCCACCATTGCGCGGTGGGCCAGTTTGCGTCACGGGCGGCGTGGGCGATGGCGTCGTCGGTGGCCAGGGTATTGGCCTCCAGCGCCTTGCCCTGCGGGGCAATTCCTTCGGTTGAGATGCAGCCGCCGATAACCAGGGAAAAAGCCAGAACACTGAGCGGCAAAAGCGCTCTGTTGATGCGACGCGGCACAGCTGCGAATTCCTGAGAAGAGGATAAGGCGAGGACTCGCTGTAGGCGCTGTCGCAGGCTGCGATCTTTTGATCTTGCTTCCCTTAAAACAAAATCAAAAGATCGCAGCCTGCGGCAGCGCCTACAGGGATCGGCGCAATTCTATGGAACGCCCTGTGCGGCGATAAGCTGGGATTTCTGTGAATCTTTGTTACGGTTAACGAGATAATCCTTAAGTCTGGGTCTCAGCCCCTGAAACTTCGTGTCACAATTTGCCATCTCCCTTGAGAGCACCCCATGGACACTTTGCAAAACATGCGCGCCTTCAGTTGCGTGGCCGAAGCCGGCAGCTTCACCGCCGCCGCCGTGCAACTCGACACCACCACCGCTAACGTTTCGCGCGCGGTCTCCAACCTGGAAGCCCACCTGCAAACCCGACTGCTTAACCGCACGACCCGGCGCATCGCCCTGACCGAGGCCGGCAAGCGTTACCTGCTGCGCTGCGAGCAGATCCTCGCCTACGTCGAAGAAGCCGAAGCCGAAGCCAGCGAGGCCCACGCCCGCCCGGCCGGGCAGTTGAAAGTGCACACCATGACCGGTATCGGCCAGCACTTCGTGATCGACGCCATCGCCCGCTACCGCAAGACCCACCCCGACGTGACCTTCGATCTGACCATGGCCAACCGCGTGCCGGATCTGCTCGACGAAGGCTACGACGTGTCGATCGTGCTGGCCCGCGAACTGCCGGACTCCGGTTTCGTCTCGCAACGCCTGGGCATCACCTACAGCATCGTCTGCGCCTCGCCGGCCTACGTGAAAGCCAACGGCTGCGCGCAAAAGCCCAGCGACCTGCTCAACCACGCCTGCCTGCGCCTGGTCAGCCCGGTGATCCCGCTGGAGAAATGGGCCTTCGACGGCCCGGAAGGCCAGGAAATGGTCACCATCAACAGCTCACCATTTCTGGTGAACTCCGCCGACGCGATGAAAACCGCAATCATCAGCGGCATGGGCGTCGGTGTGCTGCCGGTTTACGCAGCGATCGAAGGCCTGCGCAACGGCACGCTGGTGCGGGTGATGCCGAACTATCGCTCGCAGGAACTGAACCTGTATGCGATCTACCCATCACGGCAATACCTTGATGCAAAGATCAAGACCTGGGTCGAATACCTGCGCGGCTCGCTGCCAGAGATCCTCTCCGCGCATCAGGCCGAACTGGCCGCTTACGAGCTCAGCGGCAGCCTCGCCGGGGCTCGCGTCGCCAACTGACTTGGGCGATCAGCAGGGTGGGCAGTCGGCGAGAAATCGCTCGGCTGTCCTGCCGCCATCGCTGGCAAGCCAGCTCCCACAGGGCCTGCGTGGCCGGTGATTTTTAAACATCTCACCGCCCCCTGCAGGAGCTGCCGTAGGCTGCGATCTTTTGATGTTGATGTTTAAAAATCAACAGATCGCAGCCTACGGCAGCTCCTACATTGCGGCGATTTCGCGGAAGTTTCCGACAGGTTGTGTCGGTTGTCCGTCGGAAGTGTGGTGGGTAGGGTTTGAGTGTCGCTGACGAATCAGCGACCGGGTCTGGAAAACTCGATTTCAACAACCAAAGCTCATGACATACTGCGGCGCTTTTTCTGCTCGCAATGTTATGGCGGCTGTGCGCGGGAGGCCCTTGGGCCTGCCGGTTTTGGTGAGTTGGCCGGTTTTTCCAGTCCGCGCACAGCTGCCACCCTATCGTCTGGAAAACGAAAAGTGGCAGTTTCAACTCAACTTGCCGCGAGTACATTTCCCATGATCAAACACACCCCCTATCCGCCTGAAGCGGAGAACACCACCCCCTACGAATGCCCCGGCTCAAAGAAATTCCACGATGCCGCCGAGCGCGCCCTCGACCACTACTTCCAACCCAACGCACTAACGTTGCGCTCCCACAAACCCAGCACCATGTTCCTGGTCGCCCCGAATCAGGACAACGAAAGCCTGCTGGTCCACGCCTGCGAATCACTGGCACAAGCCAGCCTCATTAGCAGTGACATCGCCGCCTACATCGACCTCCCGCAACGGCGGACGATTCTGGCGATCCAGCAGATCATCATGCTCGCCGAACTGGCAGTGAACCGCGTGCTGGATAACGTCGACGTGACACCACCGACGCCACGCAGCTGATCCCCTGTGGGAACGGGCTTGTTAGCGAAAACGGTGGCTCAGTAAACATCATCGCCAAATGACACACCGCCATCGCGGGCAAGCCCGCTCCCACAGTTGGACTGAATACGCTTTGATTATTTCGTCTGATGTACGAGACCTGAAACGTTCTCGAACGCACCACTTGCGTCCAACTCTGGTTCTGTCGGGCTGTTTTGTACTTTCAAGCGGAAATCAGCGCTGAAAGTCCCAATCGTCGAGTCGAAGGTCACATTTACAGATCCACTGCCAAAAACAGCTGGATACGGAGTGAACTTCGTCCCGGCCTCATCAACCAACATATACAAAATGCTGGAAACCTTCCCACCCACTTCATATTTATGTTCGGCGCTGGCAATGTCATATTTAAAGTCAATCTGCAACAGCGCCGATCTTTGTTCATCAAACTTCTGCCTTGCAAGGACAGTTACTTCATTTTCATCCGTTACAAAAATCTCAACGTTACCGTCAAACCGTGAGAGCCCCGTGATGAACACATTAGCCTCACCTTTCACAGCCTTTTTAGACTTGGCACCCAGATAAAATGACCTCTTCATACAAGCTCCTTCAAGAAAAAAGAACAGCGCATCATTGCGCAGAAGAAGTCTGAACACATTGAACCCCCTGCACACCTGATAGAAATGACAGTCAACTAGAGCAATTCGCGATTAAAAAATGCATGGACCATTGACCAATGGACCTATACCAAAAATTTGATTACGAAGGCTTTTAGTGATGTTTATCGTGCTGGCCCCCTACACCTCGAGTAATAACCAACAGGCACTTCAGAGATAAACGCATCCAGTTTCGATAGGCTTCATTGGCAGGCCGCCAACAGTGGGATAGGCCACGCCCTTGGTCGGCTGTCAGGCCGCCATCGCTGGCAAGCCAGCTCCCACAAAAAACGAGTACACCCCGCACGCGGCGAATGCCGCCCCACTCAACACAATGAGCGTTAGCTCGAGTACCGCTCTTGATCTAAAAGGCCCGTCGGCAGGCTGAGTGGAGGGATTGATCCGGGGGTGGGAGCGTAGCGACCGTTTGGCGTAGCCAAATGCATCGAGAGGAGGTGCAGCGCAGCAAACCGTAGGCGATGCGCCCGGATCAATCCCGGAGCGAAGGAACCCGAGCCTAGGCGAGGGCCGAACGTCAGGGCACAGACCTTTGGTTACTTTGGGGCGTTTGCCAAAGTGACCCGCCGTAAGGGCGGAACCCTAAGCCGCCATCCCCCAAAAAACGGATATTCACCCAAAAAACCACCAACACGGTCGGCCCAAAGGCCGCCAGGAAATGTTAGCGTGCTTGGCAATAAAGCCCCAAAGCCGAGCCCAAAGCGATGAAAAAAACAGTCCTGGCCTTCAGCCGCATCACCCCCCCAATGATCGAACAACTAAAACAAGAGTTCGACGTCATCGTCCCCAACCCAAAAAACGGCGACATCAACGCCCAGTTCAACGAAGCCCTGCCCCACGCCCATGGCCTCATCGGCGTCGGCCGCAAACTCGGCAAAGCCCAACTCGAAACCGCCGAAAAACTCGAAGTGGTCTCCAGCGTCTCAGTCGGCTACGACAACTACGACCTCGACTACTTCAACGAACGCGGGATCATGCTCACCAACACCCCGGACGTGCTCACCGAAAGCACCGCCGACCTCGCCTTCACCCTGATCATGAGCAGCGCCCGCCGCGTCGCCGAACTCGATGCCTGGACCAAGGCCGGGCAATGGCAAGCCAGCGTCGGCGCTCCACTGTTCGGCACTGACGTGCACGGCAAGACCCTCGGTATCGTCGGCATGGGCAACATCGGCGCCGCCGTCGCCCGCCGCGGCCGGTTCGGCTTCAACATGCCGATTATCTACAGCGGCAACAGCCGCAAGACCGAACTGGAACAAGAACTCGGCGCGCAATTTCGCAGCCTCGACCAACTGCTGGCCGAAGCCGACTTCGTCTGCCTGGTGGTACCACTCAGCGACAAGACCCGCCACCTGATCAGCCATCGCGAACTGGCGCTGATGAAACCGGGCGCGATTCTGGTCAACATCTCTCGCGGCCCGGTCGTCGACGAACCTGCGCTGATCGAAGCGCTGCAAAACAACCGCATCCGAGGCGCCGGTCTGGACGTCTACGAAAAGGAACCGCTGGCCGAGTCGCCACTGTTCCAATTGAAAAACGCCGTGACCTTGCCGCACATCGGCTCTGCCACCCATGAAACCCGCGAAGCCATGGCCAATCGAGCCATCGCCAACCTGCGCAGTGCCTTGCTCGGGGAACGCCCGCAGGACCTGGTCAATCCGCAAGTCTGGCGCGGCTGATAAAACCGGCAAGTGCCAAACAGCACTTGCCCGTTAGTTACGCGCATACACAACTTGAAATTGAACAACACAACGGACCAAATATTAGCGCTATAAGCTCTCCATACTTATCAAACAAACGATAACCTGTTATGGAGAGCAAAAACCGTGAACACACTGACAACCGAAAAAATCATCCGCTACAGCAAAGTTATATTGATGGCTTACATCAGCTTCTTTGGACTGCTGGTGATGATTCACAATTTCACCGACTATAATTCAAACTACACATACGTGTCTCACATCCTGAGCATGGACACCACCACTGCAAGTGAGAGCATCAAATATCGAGCCATCGAATCACCGATGATTCATCACCGGATCTATTGGTTCATCATCACGATGGAGGTGACTTATACGGTGCTGTGTCTGATCGGCACTTATCAGCTGTATCGCAAGATCGATGAATCGGCAGACGCATTCCATGAAGCCAAGAAGTTCTCGATCATGGGCATACTGGTTGCAATATTCATCTATTACGTATGCCTGCAAACGGTGGGTGTCGAATGGTTCGACATGGACACTTCACAATCATGGAATGCCAAGGACTGGGCACGTCATATCGTTGATTTCATTTTTCCGGTGATGATTTACATCACATTGAAAGTCGAGCGCTGACATTCAGCGCTCATTCACTTCAAGCCAACTTTCCCTGCACCGGTGATACCACCGCTTTCGGTTTACGAAACACCAGCACGTTACCCAGCATGACCAATACCAGCCCGATCAATGCTGGCGCTGTCCACTGATAACCTTCGACAAACGCCGAGACGTTCAGCGCCACCACCGGGAACAATACCGTGCAATAAGCTGCGCGCTCCGGGCCCATACGCCCGACCAGCGTCAGGTACGCCGTGAAACCGATCACCGAACCGGGAATGACCAGATACAGCAGCGCCCCGACGTAACGCGACGACCAGTCCATGTCGAACGGAATGCCTTTGATCAGGCACCACACCGACAGCATTGCCGCACCGTAGGCCATGCCCCAGGCATTGGTGGTCAGTGGTTTCAGCCCGGCTTTCTGCTGCAGACTCGAGAGCATGTTGCCCGCCGAGAAACACAAGGTACCGCACAGCGCCAGACCGAGGCCGAGCAACGTCTGCGGGCTGGCGCTATGCCCGGCCAGTTCCGGCCAGAACAACAGGCCCAGACCAAACAACCCCAGCGCACCGCCCATCAATACGTTGCGGGCAATCCGTTGGCCGAAGAACACTCGCGCATTGAGGGCGTTCCACAGGGTTGCCGTGGAAAACACCACCGCCACCAGACCGCTGGGAATCCACTGGCTGGCGGTCAAAAAGCACATGAAGTTGACGCAGAACAGACACAGTCCCTGCGCCACGCAGATCAGGTGCCCGCGACGGTTCATCGGTTGCAACCGACGGCTGAGCAGCAACAACACGAACAGCACCAACGCCGCGAGGCCGAAGCGATAAACAATCGACACCGGAATCGCCACCACGCCCAACTGCCATTTCAAGGCAATCCAGGTGGTGCCCCAGATCAGCACGGTCAACAGATACAACGACAGATTCATAATGGAGAACTCCCGAAAACAATGCCAAGCGCTGTTGTGGCGAGGGGATTTATCCCCGATGGGCTGCGAAGCAGCCCCGGTTTTGTAAGTGCTGCGCACTCAAGCTCCCTCGCCACAGGATTTGCGCTGAATTGAGGATCAGGGTGCTGCACCAAGGATTGCAGCGCTTGCACAATCTTGCGCTTTTGTCCGGCGACTGGCTGGCAGCGCGACGTCTACGGAGTAGGATGCAAGGCGTTGGAGAGAACCGAACATGGCCGCAATCGATAACCTGCAAGTCTTCCAAGCGCTTAACCGCTCGCCGAACGCTCGCCTTGTGCACAGCGCCGAGCTCGGTGACGGCTTGGCTGCGGCTTTGTGGACCAACCACCACGATGCCCAGGAGTACGAAGCTCCGAGCCATCACACCCTCTCCTGCTATATCGCCGGCGGCACCGGCACGTTTCGTCGCGGTCAGCCGGGCCAGAAGGGTGGGCCGGACAAGCTGTGCATCCTGCCGGCGGATCATGAGTCGGGCTGGGTGATCAATGGCGATATCCGCCTGGCCCACCTGTATTTCAGCGCTGAACAATTCGCCATCGGTTGCGTGACGTTGCTCGATCGCGAGCCACGGGAAATGCAGTTACGCGAGCAGACTTTTCTCGAAGACCCGCAGCAAGCGCAGCGCTTTCGCCAGTTACTGACGTTGAACTGGGACGAGCCCGCCGAACGCTTGCTCACCAGTAGTCTTGCGCATGAATTGATCAGCCATACCTTGCTCAGTCAGGTCGGCACCCGTCAGGGTTTGCGCCTGAAGGGTGGACTGGCGCCGCACCAGCGTCGGCAGTTGGTGGAGTTCATAGACAGCCAGTTGGCCGAGCCGATCAGCCTTGGGCAATTGGCGGGATTGTGTGCGTTGTCGGAGTACCACTTTGCGCGGATGTTTCGCGTGAGCTTTGGCCTGCCACCGCATCAGTATGTGCTGGCGCGACGCTTGAGCCGGGCGCGGGAGTTGTTGCGCGGGACAGCGTTGCCACTGGGGGAAATTGCGCTAGCGTGTGGGTTTGCCAGCGCGAGCCATTTCACCAACCGGTTCCGTCAGGTGTTGGGCGGAACGCCCGGCGAGTATCGGCAGGCGTTTTCGCGTTAGAACCTAAATATTCAGTGCCTTTGACGACCTCTTCGCGAGCAGGCTCGCTCCCACATTTGAAATGCAATCCCTTGTGGGAGCGAGCCTGCTCGCGAAGAACGATGACGCGGTTTCGGCTCAGAACTCCAACGTGCTGGAAAGCGAAACCTGCCGCGAATCGCCCATCGACACAAAGAACCGGCTCGCCGCCGAGGTGTAGTAAGTACGGTCAAACAGGTTCTTCACATTGAGCTGAAACTTGACCTTTTGTCCTTCCACCTTGGTGTCGTAAGTCGCGAAGGCATCGGCGACGGTGTAGCTCGGCAGATCGAAATCGTTCACCGCGTTCCCCGCCCGCTCACCGACATAACGCGCCCCGGCACCAACACGCAATTGGTCGCCGCCAATGACGCTGCCGAAGTCATACACCGCCGACAATGAGCCGGAATTCTTCGCCACGTTCTGCAAGCGCTTGCCCTTGTAAGTCGGGTCTTCGGTGACTTCGGCATCGGTGTAGGCATAACTGCCGATCATGCTCCAGCGGTCACTCAGTTGACCGGTCAAGTCCACTTCCAGACCGCGCGAACGCACTTCACCGGCCGCGCTGTAAATCGTCGTCGGGCCTTCGGAATTGGCCACCAGCACGTTGCGTTTCTTGATGTCGAACAGCGCGACGTTACCGGTGATGCGCCCCGGCATATCCAGCCGCGCACCCAGCTCCCAGGATTTGGCTTCTTCCGGTGCGATGCTGCCGTCGAGCACGGTGCTGCTGCCGCTCAACGGGGCGATGGTCGAGTTGGGTTTGAACGATTCGGTGTAACTGCCGTAAAACGACAGCTCATCGGTGTAGCGATACACCAGGCCTGCGCGTGGCACCCATTTCTGCCCGTTGCTGTCGGTGTTGGCCTTGAACGGCACGCCTTTGCCGGCGTACTGGTCGTACTCCTGAAAGCGTCCGCCGGCGACCAGAATCCATTGGTCGTTGAGGTGAATCGAATCCTGCAGGAACACCGAATCGCTGCGCAGCAAATCGGTTTGCGCACTGTCGGCCGGGCTGACCGTGGTGCCTTCGACTTCGCGGCCATACACCGGGTTGAGGTAGCTGAAGGTGGTCAGGCTTTTCTGCCGGATCAGGTCGGCGCGGTAGATCTTGCGGTACTCGTCATCGACGCCGAACACCAGGTCATGCTGCATGCCCAGCACGTTGACCTTGCCCTCCAGGCTGGCGGTGGTGAAACGGTCGGTGCTGATCGCGCCGTGCGTGCCGTCCATGCTGCGGGTCAGCGTGCCTTTTTTGGTGTCGATGGCGGTCACGCGAACCTGGCTGGCGTCGTAGGTTTCGCGGTTCCAGCTGTAGCCGAAGTGAGCTTTCCAGTCGTCGTTGAGTTCGTGGTCGGCCTCGAAGTGATACAAGTCCGAACGCCCCTCCATGTCGTTGAACGGCTCGTCGAGACGCTCTTTGCGCGAGATGTCCAGCGGATGGTTGGTGCGCGGATCGATCAACGTGCCACGGTCGAACGGCGTAAGGAATTCCCGGTGTTCGTAGGCGAACAACAGCTTGGTGCGCTCGCCGTACCAGGCCAGCGATGGCGCGATCAAGGTTTCCCGGTGGGTGCCGAAGTTGCGCCAGTAATCTTCGTCGACGTGATCCACCACCATGCGATAGGCCAGCCCGGAATCGCCCAGCGCGCCCGTGCTGTCGAAGGTGCCGCCGCTGCCGTTCTTGCCGTCGCCGTAGGTTGAGCCGGTGAAGGTCAGTGCGTTGTACTGCTCAAGCTCGGGTTTCTTGCTGACCAGATTGACCACGCCACCCGGGTCCTGAATTCCGTACAACAGCGACGCCGGGCCTTTGAGCACTTCGACGCGATCGACCGTGGCGTTCATCCCACGGCCCTGCACGATCGGCATGCCGTCGCGCATGATCGAGCCATTGCGGTTGTCGCCGAAACCGCGCGTCATCACCGAATCCTGAGTGCTGCCCAAGGTGTTGCCTTGGGTGATGCCGCTGACGTTGGCCAGCGCATCGTCGAGATTACGCGGCGCCTGATCGCGGATAACCTGCGCCGGGATGACGTTGACGGTCTGCGGGATCTCCTGAAGCGAGGCCGATGAGCGCATCACCGAACTGGTTGCCGGCGGCTGATAACTCATCGACTCGTCGCGCATCGAGGTGATGGTGGTGGCGCCGAGGTTCAGCGCACCGGCAGTGGGTTGCGGCTCCAGCGCCAGGGTGTGGCTGTCGGTGCGACGGAAGTTCAGGCCGGAACCACTGAGCAGGCGTTGCAGCGCTTGCTCGGCGCTCATCTGCCCGTTCACGGCGGGAGCGGTGAGGCCGTACGGCGCTTCATCGGTGTAAACCACGCTCTGCCCGGTGACGCGGCTGAAGTCGCTCAGGGCCTGGGGCAGCGGTTTGGCGGCCAGGGAAAAGTTGAATTGCTGTTGCGCCTGACTGCTGACGGTTTCAGCGGCGAGCGCCACGCTCATTGGCAACAAGGCCAATGCCGAAAAGCTCAACGCTTGAACGCCCAACCACTGTTTGACCGAACCCGATTTTGCCCTGGACTTCATTGCTCAATGACCTGTGTAGAACCGCAACGGATGCGAATGACTCGCAGTTTCAGTCACTACACGGATGGGGCTCGGGTTTACCTCACCACAATATGAAAATATTTTTCAGGGAGTGTGTTGTCGGTGCCGGCGCCTTCGCGAGCAGGCTCGCTCCCACAGGGAACGCATTCCAAATGTAGGAGCGAGCCTGCTCGCGAAAGGGCCAGCCGCCTCAGCGCAAAATAATCAGATGCCCCAGCACCTGATGCTGTTCAAACCCCAACACCCCTTGCAGAGAGTAGAGAACAACCTGCGGATCCCTGCTCGGAAAACTGCCGCTGACCTTGCGCGCCGCCAGTTCATCGTTGAGCAAAACAATCCGCCCCGGGTAATAGCGCCGCAAGTCGGCCACCACATCAGCCAGCGTCGACTTGTAGTAAGTCAGCCAGCCCTGACGCCAGGCCAACTGCGCCTCGCTGTCCACCGCGTGCAGTTGCTGCGCCGAGCCCGCACCGTAGGCGACTTGCTGACCGGCCGTGAGAATCTGCTGCGCGGCGTCGCGATCCGCGGTCACGCCGACGCGTCCGGACAACACCGTAACCTGCGCACCGTGGGGTTGCAGACGCACTTCGAATTGCGTGCCGAGCACCCGCGCCTGGCCCTTTTCGGCCTCGACCACAAACGGCTCGCCGGTGTGAGTCACGCTGAAAAATCCGGCACCGCGGCGCAGTTGTACATGGCGCTCGCCATGGCTGAAATCCACGGCGATGGCGCTGTCGGCATCCAGCGTTACCTGCGACTGATCGGCCAGAGTCACGGTGCGAATTTCGCCGGGCGCGGAAACATAATCGGCCCCCAGATCATCCAGCCAGCGCTGCGGCTGCCAGCCCGTGCCGAGGCTGATCATCAGCAGCAGACACGCCGCCATCGCCAGCGCACCGGACCAACGCAACAGCTGCGGACGACGCGGGCGATCCATCGCCGCAAGATACCCCTGCAACGCCAGCGCCTCTTCATCGGCCAGCGTTTTCGCCGGCCCTTCGCTCAACTCCCAGACCACTTGTGCCTGTGCATAAGCCTCGGCGTGAGCCGGATCGGCACGCAGCCATTGGCTGAAAGTGAGTTGATCGCCAGCGCTGGGCCGGTCATGCAACAGGCTCAGCCAAGCAAAAGCTGCCTGTTCCTGAGCGGGCGTCGGGCTGCCACAGTCGGTGTGATTCACGGTGCTTTCCCTGGCGTGCGTGGCGCGGGTTCGCGCAGGCTGGCCTTGCAGGCCTCGAGGGCGCGCATCATATGTTTTTCCACGGCGCTTTGGGACAGGCCCATGGCTTTGGCGATGTCTGCGTACTTGCGGCCGTGGATGCGATTGAGCAAAAAGATCTGGCGGGTGCGTTCGGGCAATGCGCGCAGCGCCGCTTCGACATGGCGCAGATCGTTGCCGGCTTCCAGCGCTGCCTGCGGTTCGCTGCCGTGGCTGTGCGGCTCGTCCGGTTGCCAGCCTTCATTGACGCGCACCCGTGCGCCTTCGCTGCGCAAATGATCGATGGCGATGTTGCCGGCGCAGCGCAAAAGGTACGTGCTGAGTTCCTCAACCTGCACCAACGGTCGACGCCAGAAGCGCAGGAACAAATCCTGCACCAGATCCGCCGCCGTCGCCCGACAGCCGACGCGCCGGTTCACCAGCGCTTCCATCTGGGAACGCTGGGACAGAAACACCTGCAGAAAATGCGCACGCGCCCCGCGCGGCTCATCGTCGCGGGACTCCGGCGGCAAACCGATCAGCACTTCAGCACTGCGCCCATGCAGCGACCGGACTGACCAACAGGCTGACCCCGGCCAGTGCCAACGCCAGACGCGGGCGATACGGCAGCAACAACACCAGCGCCAGTGCGCTGAGCATCAGTACCGCGAACCAATCGACCAGTCCGAAACTCCAGCCGTTGCTCGACACCGCTGCTGACAATGACAAGGCCAGCAACAGCCACCCGCCGAGTTTCAACCCCTGACGGCGGCGCGCCGAGGATTTATAACCGAGCAACTCGTCATGGTGCCGAGGCATCGACAGGCACAGTGCGGTGAAACCGGCGTAGCAAAGCAACAGGGCCAACAGCATCAATTCGCTCCCTGCTCTAGCGTGACCGGCCGAGCCGTTTCGCGACGTGGTTTTTTCACGCCGACGGCGTTACCGGCGCGCTGCATTTTCCATGCGGCCCACGCCAGGAACAGCCCTGAACCGAGACAGGTCAGATCGAACCCGGCCAGCACCCAGTCACCTTGCGCAAGCGTTACGGCGAGATTCCACGGAGTGGTCAGCGCATTGATCAGCGGCACGGCGATAAACAGCAACGCCCCCAGCCCAAGCTGTTCAACCCAGGCTTTACGGCCGGGACGCAACAGCGCATGCACAACGCTCAAGCCCCAGGCGCTAAAGAACGCATTCACTTCCCAATCGGCGCGGCTCGCCAGCTCCACCGGCAACAGCCGATTGGCCAGGAAAAACACCGCCACCGCCGACACCAGTCCGGCCATGCTGGCAATGTTCAGCACTTCCACCAGCCGCAGTTCGAACGGCATCACACTGCTCTTGGCGTGTTTGAGCTGACGCTTGCCGAGCCAGATCACCAGCCCGGTGCCGATCATGGCCGTGCCGGCCAGACCACAAATGAAATACAGCCAGCGCAGCACCGGCCCGGCGAAATGGCCCATGTGCAGACCGTAGAAAGTGCCGCCCACCGCCATCGCCACAGGCTGATCCGGTGTGCTGCCGAGCATCTGCCCGCTGACGCCATTGAAGGTTACCGCGCTGCCGAAATCGTGAACCACACGATCACCGGCGCGGGACAGCACCACCGAGGCATTTTCATCGCCCGGACTGTTCACAGAGAGCCGCTTGGTGTTGCCGCCCGACCACTGCTCACTGGCCTTGGCCAACAGCGGCGCCATCGGCGCCAAAGGTGCAGAAATGCCGGCCCGCTCCGGCGTCTTCGAGGCGGGGAAAACCTCATCGTAGAACGCCCGCACATTCCCGTCGTAGGACGCCAGAATGCTCGCCGGCATGACCATCGACATGAAGATCACCAGACTGCTGTAGGTGATCATCAAATGAAACGGCAGCACCAGCACGCCCACGGCGTTATGCCCGTCGAGCCAGGAACGCTGGCCCTTGCGCGGGCGGAAGGTGAAGAAGTCCTTGAAGATTTTCTTGTGGGTGATGATCCCGGTGATCAGCGCAACGAACATCACCATCGCGGCGATCGTCGCCAGCCAGCGCCCCCACGGATAAGGCATTTGCAGCTGGAAGTGGAAGCGATAGAAGAACTCGCCGCCCAGGCTTTCGCGGCCCTGCACTTCGGCACCGGTTTGCGCGTCGAGAGTCTTCGATTCAAAACGGCCACGCTCGCCGGGTTTCGCCGGCGCTGACTGCCAGCGCACGGTCAGGCCGGGGTCGCGGGCATCGGGCAAGTCGATCAGCCAGCGCGAAGCACCGGCGGCGTGCTGCTGCAGATAGTCCTGCGCCAGGGAAAGGCTCGCCTCGCTATTGATCGGCCGCGCGGGAATTTCCGGGCGCATCCAGTGACTGGTCTCGTCATTGAAATAGGCCAGGGTGCCGGTCAGAAAAATCGCGAACAGCAGCCAGCCAAATACCAGTCCGACCCAGGTGTGCAGCCAGGCCATGGCCTGGCGGAAACCCTCTTTCATGCGTAACCCAGCCCACGGGCCGCGCCGGAGATGGTCGCCAGAATCACGCTCGGCACCAGCAAACCGACCCATGCCGACCACGCCGTGCGACAGGCAAAACACCACAGCACGGCGACCAGATAAACCAGGAAGGAAACGGTCATGCCAGTCACCACGGCTTCGGCGCGGTTCAACGGCAGCCACATTGTCAGGGTGACACTGGCCAGCGCGGCAACCAGATAGCTGCCAAATACCGCCGCCAGCACCCGTGAGGTGACAGCCAGACGATAGGACATGGGAAGTGTGGCGAGTTTGGCTTTCATGTTTCGACCCTGAAACGAAAATCGTCCGGCCGAGAAGCCGAACCAACAGGCGAGCAATATTAATGATAAATATTCTCATACGCAAAAGCATCTGATTGCCGGACACCGTGCTCGCGCCCTACAATGCGAACCATTCTTGTTCTCTAACGCATGTTTTCTCCGCATATCGTTGCGCCCGGAGTCATACCGTTGCCGTCCGCCCATCCCGTCGAATCGCTTTATCAAGCCCACCACAGCTGGCTGACCGGCTGGTTGCGGCGCAAACTCGGCTGCCCGGACAGCGCCGCGGACCTGGCGCAGGACACCTTCATCAAGGTGCTGACCGCCCGCGAACCGCCGGTGATCATCGAACCTCGCGCCTTTCTCACCACGCTCGCCAAGCGCGTTTTGTTCAATCACTACCGCCGTCAGGATCTCGAACGCGCCTACCTCGACACCCTCGCGCAGATGCCGGAAATGCTCGCGCCATCGGAAGAAGACAAAGCGATCATCCTGCAAACCCTGATGGAGCTCGATCAGTTGCTCGACGGTTTGCCGCGCCTGGTCAAACGCGCCTTTTTGCTGGCGCAGGTCGATGGCCTGACTTATTCGCAGATCGCCATCGAACTGGGCATTTCCGTCGCGACAGTCAAACGTCATCTGAACAAAGCGGCGATGCGCTGCTATTTCGCCCTATGAACCGCGTCGCGGATTTTTCTGCGCAAGTGGCCGAACAAGCCGTGCACTGGCTGATGGAAATGCAGCAAGGCGCGCTGTCGCCGCGCCAACAATTGGCCTGGCAACAATGGCTGGATGCGCACAGTGAACATCGGCGGGCGTGGGAACACATTCAGCGGGTCAACCAGCGCTTGCGCGGTGTGGCCTCGCCGCTGGCACACGCGGCATTGAATGCGCCGAAGTCCGGCAGTCGGCGTCAGGCGCTGAAATTACTGCTGATTCTCGGCGCCGGCTCAGCGGCTACCTGGGGCATGCGCGAACACAATCCGCTGCCGTCGCTGCTCGCCGACTACCGCAGCCCGATGGGTCAACGACGCAAGATTGCGTTGGGCGAAGGCAGTCAGTTGCAACTCAATACTGCCAGTGCGGTGGATGTCGATGGCGCGCAACGTCTGATCCGCTTGCTCGAAGGCGAGATCCTCCTGACCGCATCGCAATCGTTCGAAGTGCGGACTGCACACGGCACTCTAAGAACCCGGGACGCTCGCCTCAACGTGCGTCAGTTTGCTGATCGCACGCAGGTCGCCTTGTTCGAAGGACGGGCCGAACTGACAGCCAACGGACGCGCACCGCTGCTGCTGCCGGTCGCCCGTCAACTGAGTTTCACCTCCACGGTTGTCAGCGACACTCAACCGCTGGACGCCAACAGCGGCGCCTGGGCCGAGGGCATGTTGGTCGCGGCGCATATGCGTCTGGGTGACTTTCTCGATGAGCTGGGCCGCTACCGTCGCGGCCAACTCAGCTGCGACAAGAAGGTGGCCGACTTGCTGATCTCCGGGACTTATCCACTGGACGACAGCGAGCGGATTCTGGATCTGCTGGAAATCAGCTTGCCGGTGAAAGTGAAGCGCTTTACCCGTTATTGGGTAACCGTCGAAGCGCGGGTTTAACAGCAAAGGCTGCGATCTTTTGATCTTCAAAAAATAAATGAGCCGTTTTTCAGATCTGGCGTGACAGAGAAGGAAAGCCCCCTTGATTCAACCTTCTCAGGATCCGCCACCATGCACCCCACCCGCCTCACGCCACTGGCTCGCACCCTGCGCAACCTTGTCCTCGGCGCCAGCCTGAGTTTCGGCGCCCTGCCCACGGCAATGGCCGCCGACGCCAAGGCGTATCACATCGCGCCATCGTCGCTGGAAAACGCCCTTAACCAGTTTGGCCGTGAAGCCGGGGTGCTGATTTCGTTCGGCTCGCAGGTCACCAGTGGCGTACAAAGCCGTGGCCTGGAAGGCAACTACACCACTGAACAAGGTCTGGAGGCATTGCTCGAGGGCACCGGCCTGCAAGCGCGCGCCGAGGGCAACAATGCTTTCAGCCTGCAACCGGCGGGTGATACCGCGCTGGAGCTGGACACCTCGAAAGTCGTTGGCGACTGGCTCGGCGATGCGCAGCAAATCAATGTCTTCGAACACCCCGGCGCTCGCGATGTGATCCGTCGTGAAGAATTCGAACGCCAGGGCGCTATACAGGCGCGTGATGTGCTCAACCGCATTCCCGGCGTCAACGCCCCGGAAAACAATGGCACCGGCAGCCACGACATGGCGCTGAATTTCGGTATTCGCGGCCTCAACCCGCGCCTGGCGGCACGCTCGACTGTTCTGATGGACGGCATCCCGGTGCCGTTCGCACCGTACGGTCAGCCGCAACTTTCTTTCGCGCCGATCAGCATGGGCAACATGGATGCCGTGGACGTCGTGCGTGGCGGCGGCGCCGTGCGTTATGGCCCGCAGAACGTCGGCGGCGTGGTCAACTTCGTGACCCGGGCGATTCCCGACGAACCAACGGTCAAGGGCGGCTTCCAGACGGAAACCAGTCCGTCGTCCAGTCATGACGGCTTCAAGACCAGCGCCAATCTACTCGCCGGTGGCACCAACGAGAACGGGCTGGGTGGCGCGCTGCTGTATTCCGGTACCCGTGGCGGTGACTGGCGTGAACACAGCGACACCGAAATCGATGACCTGATCCTCAAGGGCAAATACCAGCTCGACGAGGCCAACAGCTTCAACGCCATGGCCCAGTATTACGAAGGCAAGGCGGACATGCCCGGCGGCCTGAATGTTGCCGATTACAATGCCGATCCGTATCAGTCCACGCGTCCGAAAGATCAGTTCTGGGGCCGTCGCACGATGTTCAACTTCGGCTATCGCTACCAGGAAGATCGCCGCGAATTCACCGCCAATACCTTCTTCACCAAAACCCTGCGCAGCGGTTATCTGGACCAGGGCACGTTCCTCTCACTGTCGCCGCGTGAATATTGGGTTCGCGGACTGGAAACCCGTTTCGCCCAAGGCTTCGACCTCGGCCCGACCAGCCATGAAGTCGGCGTCGGCTATCGCTACATCAACGAGGCCGGCCACGAGTTGCGCTATCGCACACCGATCGCCAGCAATGAATACCCGACCACCAATAGCCGCAACGACCGCGATACACGTGGCGGCACCGAAGCCAATGCGTTCTTCGTCGACGACCGCATCGACATCGGCAAATGGACGATCACCCCGGGCGTGCGCTACGAAATGATCGAGTCGCAGCAGACCAACAACCTGACCAACGTCAAATACAAGGGTGACTACAACACCGCACTGCCGGCGCTGAACGTGCTTTATCACCTGACCGACAGCTGGAATCTGTACGCCAACACCGAAGGCTCGTTCGGCAGCGTGCAATACAGCCAGATGCCCAACCGCGTGAGCAGCGGCGAAGTGAAACCGGAGAAGGCCCGCACCTGGGAACTCGGCACTCGCTACGACAACGGCGCGTTGCGTGCAGAGATCGGCGCGTTCCTGATCAACTTCGACAATCAGTACGAAAGCAACCAGACCAACGATTCGGTGATCGCCCGTGGCGAAACCCGTCATCAAGGCATCGAAACCAGCGTCAATTACGCTCTCGATGATTTGAGCCCGGCGCTGGCCGGTTTCGATGTCTACGCCTCTTACGCCTACGTCGACGCGACCATCCGTGAAGACGGGCCGAACAAAGGCAACCGCGTGCCGTTTTCTTCTAAGCACAAAGGCACCCTTGGCGTCGGCTACACCGAAGGGCCATGGAAGCTGAATCTGGACAGCAGCTTCCAGAGCGACCAGTTCGCCGACAATGCCAACACCTCGAAGGAAAGCGCGGACGGCAGTACCGGCAAGATCCCCGGCTACATGCTGTTCAGCAGCCGCGCCGGGTATGACTTCGGCCCGCAGTTATCGGATCTGAACGTCGCGGTGGGAGTGAAGAACATCTTCAACACGCAATACTTCACGCGCTCGTTCGATGACAACAACAAGGGCAAATATGTGGGTGAGCCGCGAACGGTTTATGTGCAGACCTCGGTAGCATTCTGATTCAGCCAGCCAACTGCCCTCTCCCACATTGGAATGCCTTCCAACCTGTGGGAGCGGGCTTGCTCGCGAAGAGGCCTGCCCAGTCAGGCCTGCCATCACTGCCCCTCTCTCACTCGGGACTTGGCCCAAGTGTCGATTGCAGATTCTCGGCAACCAGTCGGCCTTTGACCTGTTGCTCGTAGTCGTATGCACAGGCGATCAGTTCGCGCTCGCTCCACAGACGACCGACAAATATCAACGAGAACGGCTGGCCCTGTGGATAAACGCCACTGGGAACAACCACGCCCGGAATCCCGGCAATATTGATCACAGAGGCGGTCGTCGCGTCCATGAAGCCTTCATACACATCACCCAATGGCTCAAGCATTTGCGGAAACACCATCGCGTCCAGATTATTTTCATCCATGACCCGATTGAAAATGCGCAGATAGTTTTCCCGAAGATTGGCAAATCCGGAAAGATCCGGCGCAACCGTCGGTGTCTTGTAAGAGCCGGCGAGCACGGGTAACTGGGTCGTATAGTATTCAAGCGGCCCTTGCGCCTCGAACAGATTGACGCCAATCCGGGCCTGTAATTGCTCAAGCGAATGAACCTGCGCACTGTCCCCAAGGTTCTTCAGGTAAAGATCCAGATCATAGGCATGAGCATCGGAGCCGCGAGCGTCATAGTCACCACCAGCCGGTGCCATTTCAACTAATCCGGAACCGGCAAAAGGGTCGTCGATCAGAATGGCGCCCAATGCTTCAAGCTGTTTTACCGCCTTGTGGTACTGCTGTTTTGTTGCGTTAGGCAACGTCGAGAAAGACCCACTCCAGCCCGCGCCAAACAAGCCGATGCGTTTGCCCTTGAGGGCTCCCGTTTGCAAGCCGGATGAGTAACCTTGCTGAGGAATGTTGCCAAACGACGCCGTGGTTTTAGGATCGTCCAGCGTATAGCCCGCCAAGACGTCCAACGTCATTGCCGCATCCCGAACATTACGGGCGATCGGTCCCACCACATCACGTGTCGATCCCGCCTGTGGAACGACTCCGGAGTTTGGAATGAGACCAAATGTGGGTTTGATACCCACCAGGCTCTGCGCACCGGCGGGATTCTGGATGGAGCCGCCGGTTTCCTCTGCCAGCCCCACCACGGCAAAGTTGGCCGCGACAGCCGTCGCAGTGCCAGCGGACGAGCCACCCGGCGACCAGGAGCGATTGAGGGCGTTGTAAGTCACCCCGGCCCAACTGTCGTTGGCGTTGGCTGGGTTTCCAGAAAAAACCGGCACGTTGGTCTTGCCCAAAATGATCGCGCCGGCCGCCCGCAGACGCTGGACGACAGCAGCATCACGCTCAGGTATGAGGTCCATACCTCCAGCCTTTGATGAAAGGGGAGCGTAGCCCGCCGTAGAGGCAAACCCGGCCATGTCCATGGTGTCCTTCACGACCACCGGAATGCCCGCCATTGGCTCTAGCTGTTCTCCTGCTCGGCGTCGGTGATCAATTTCGCGAGCCTCATTCAGTGCCTTCGAGTTCATCGCAGTAAAGGCGTTGTAGTAAGGGTTGTATTGATCAATACGAGACAGAAAGGCTCGTGTCAGTTGCTCGGATGTATAACGTCCTTGTGCAAAGTCTTTATTGATTTGAGAAATAGTCAGTTCCCTGACATCGACTTCGTTGCCGTGAGCATAACTTGCGCACATCCCAAGTACCGACGTGGCAAACATCGCAAGTAAAATCCTGCGCGGGCTCCCAGTAGCATATTCCATTACAGCCTTCCTTGATCCGTACAACTTGTTAATTCAGATATTCAGCCCTCTTGTTTAAAACGTCTCGCCGCAGGAAAAATCAAAGACAACACTGTAAGCGTTTTAATACAAAGACCCGGATCACTCTCTGCCCGAGCCTATAAGCTGACTTTAACTAACATTAAAAACCACCATAAAAAAAACGGGCCTGCATTTGCAGGCCCGCTTTTATAGGGTGGCTTGGACTATCAGCGCATCAACTGTTGATCGCTGCCTGTTCATTCTCGTCAAACTCTTCCGCCAACAGTTTGTCATTGGCTTTGCCGGTGAATGGCACCACAGCGGCACGTGGTTTACCTCGCAGTTTGCCGAAAAGGTGCTCCAGTGCGTGCTCGAGTTTTTCGGCTGCACCGTCGATCGCCTGTTCCAGCGAATCGGCCTTGTGGGTCACGGAAATCGGTTGATGGCCTTTTGGCCGCGCTTCCAGTTGGCAGCGCATGTCATGGGGACCTGGTTTGTCACCGTTCTCGTCGCTCAGATGGACTTCGACACGGGTCAGGTCTTCTTCATAACGGTCGAGCGTGCTCTCAATGGTGGTGCGTACCCACTCCTCCAGTCGTTTACTGCCTTGAACATGGTTGTCGCTATTGACTTGGATTTGCATAGTTCATCCCTTATTTCAGCTAGCTCGCGAGAGGCCTTGAATTGAATTTCCTGACCTCTTGGTTACAACAATCGGCCCGACTGACGAACATTTCAACCCCTGAAAAAAGATAAATATTCATTCGCAAAAAAAGCCGGACAACCGAGCAAAGCACTGGTAAGGTCGGGAGTTGGGTCGCCTCGCAACCCTGCAAAATTTGCTCACAATTGCCCGTCATTCAACGGGTGCAAACTGCGAAAAATCCCCGCCTCTTCCACCAGCCAGTCATGCACCGCACGCACGCCCGGATGGCTCAGCGCGCCCGGCGCATAGAGCAACACGTAGCGTTTGTGGTTGGGCACTGACAGGCCGAACGGCACAATCAACGTGCCCCGCTCCAGCTCATCGTTGAGCAATGTGCGCCGCGCAATCGCTACGCCCATGCCGGCAATCGCCGCTTCGATGGTCAGGTGATTGCGATTGAAGGTATGCCCGCGCCGCACGTCGGCACCTTCGAAGCCGATGGCGTTGAGATAGAACTCCCACTCTGCGTATTCGTAACTGCCACGCCAGGCGGTGATGTCGTGCAGCAACGGAAAATGACCCAGATCCGCCGGCCCGTGCAGCGGTGGCCGTCCGCGCAACAGGCTCGGCGCGCACACCGGGAAAATCTGCTCATCGAGCAAGGCTGTGGATAACAGCCCCGGGTAACTGCCGTCGTTGAGATCGATCGCCAAGTCAAAGTCGCCCTCGTGCAACGGCACGCTGCTGTCCTCGGCCACCAGTCGCAACTGGATGTCCGGATAGCGCTGTTGCAAACGCGGCAAGCGCGGTGTCAGCCACTTGCTGAGGAACGACGGAATCGAACGCACGCGCAAGATCCCGCTGATCATTCCGGCATCGAGCCGACGCAATTCCGCATCGATGCTGCCATACGCTTCATTGACCGTAATCGCCAACCGCTGGCCTTCCGCGCTCAGCTCCACACCGCGTGCGCGTCGATGAAACAGGCGAAAGCCGAGGCGCTCCTCCAATTGGCGAATTTGCTGACTGACCGCCCCCGGGGTGATGTGCAGTTCTTCTGCGCAACGGGTGAACGACAGGTGCCGCGCGGCACAGGAAAACACCTGCAGCCAGACGTAGGTCTGGGCATGCAATTGACGACTCATCGTTTAGTCCTGCTAAAGGCTTACTTAGGAAGTTTCGTTAGTCACGTTGAAGCGAGGTAGGCAGTATCGCCGACATTGCGCTTGTCCTACAAAAAATGGCGGCGATTCCTACTCCATTGCTTGTAAGGCTTTAGCATGGCTATCAGTGTTTTCGATTTATTCAAGGTCGGTATCGGTCCGTCCAGCTCCCACACCGTCGGCCCGATGCGCGCCGCCGCGACCTTCGCCCAAGCGTTGATCGACCAGCATTTGCTGCTCGACGTGAAGCGTGTGGAAATCCGCTTGTACGGTTCGCTGTCAGCCACGGGCGTCGGCCACGCCACTGACCGGGCCACGGTCATGGGACTGATGGGCGAATGGCCCGACAGCATCGATCCGTCGACCATCGATCCGCGAATTCAGCAACTGCGCGAAACCGGCCTGCTTTCTCTGGCCGGGCAAAGAGAAATTGCCTTCAACTGGCAACGCGATCTCCTGCTGCTGGACGAAAGCCTGCCCTACCACCCCAACGCCATGTCGCTGACAGCCTTTGGCGAATCGGCCGAGCTGTTCACGCAAACGTACTACTCGGTCGGCGGCGGTTTCATCATTGAAGCGGCGGAAGCCGAGTCTGGCGTATCCCCGGCCGGCGATGTGGCGTTGCCCTACGATTTCTCCAGCGCCGCCGAGTTGCTGTCGCTGTGCAAGCGGCACAATCTGCGCGTATCCGAACTGATGATGGCCAATGAGCGGGCCTGGCGCAGCGACGATGAAATCCGTACAGGTTTGCTGCACATCTGGTCGGTGATGCGCGAGTGTGTCGAACAAGGTTTGCTTCACGAAGGCATTCTGCCCGGCGGTCTGAATGTGCCGCGTCGCGCGGCGAAACTGCACCGCAGCCTGCTGGAAATCGGCAAACCGAATGTCATCAGCTCGACGCTGTCGGCGATGGAATGGGTCAACCTGTTCGCCCTCGCCGTCAACGAAGAGAACGCCGCTGGCGGGCGTATGGTCACTGCGCCGACCAACGGCGCGGCCGGGATCATTCCGGCGGTTCTGCACTACTACATGAAATTCAACCCGGACGCGTCTGACGATGACGTCATCGCCTTCTTCATGGGCGCGGCGGCGGTCGGCATTCTGTGTAAGAAAAATGCCTCGATCTCCGGCGCCGAAGTCGGCTGCCAGGGTGAGGTCGGTTCGGCGTGCGCCATGGCCGCTGCAGGCCTGGCCGAAGTACTGGGCGCCACCCCGGAGCAATTGGAAAACGCCGCCGAAATCGGTCTGGAACATAACCTCGGCCTGACCTGCGACCCGGTCGGCGGACTTGTGCAAGTGCCGTGCATCGAGCGCAACGCCATCGCCGCAGTGAAGGCGATCAACGCCACGCAAATGGCCCTTCGCGGCGACGGCAACCACTTCATTTCCCTCGACCGGGTGATCCGCACCATGCGCGATACCGGCGCCGACATGCACGACAAATACAAAGAGACTTCACGGGGCGGCCTGGCGGTGAGCTGGGTGGAGTGCTGAGGAGCACTCCCTGACCGTCCGCAACACGTGAGCCCGAGCAAAAATAATAACGAGGCGATACCGATGACCGATGTACGTACACCTGCTGCCGAAAATCCCGCTGTAGACCTCACAGGCAAAACAGAAACCGCCCACAAGGGCTGGAGCAAATTCGACACCACCTGGATGCTTGGCCTGTACGGCACCGCCATCGGTGCCGGCACCTTGTTCCTGCCAATCAATGCTGGCGTCGGTGGTTTCTGGCCGCTACTGATTCTCGCCGTACTGGCGTTCCCGATGACGTTTTTTGCCCACCGGGGCCTGACCCGATTCGTCCTGTCCGGGCGTTCGGGGGACATCACCGAAGTGGTCGAAGAACACTTTGGCATCGGTGCCGGCAAACTGATCACGCTGTTGTATTTCTTCGCGATCTTCCCGATCCTGCTGGTGTACAGCGTGGCGCTGACCAACACCTTGAGCAGCTTCCTCGAACACCAGTTGCACATCGCCCCGCCACCCCGGGCGATCCTATCGCTGGCGTTGATTCTGGGTCTGATGGCCATCGTGCGCTGCGGCCAGAGCGTCATCGTCAAAGCCATGAGCGTGTTGGTTTACCCGTTCGTCGCCGCGTTGCTGTTGCTCGCC
Source organism: Pseudomonas sp. NPDC087598 (assembly GCF_044743525.1). NCBI lineage: Bacteria > Pseudomonadati > Pseudomonadota > Gammaproteobacteria > Pseudomonadales > Pseudomonadaceae > Pseudomonas > Pseudomonas sp. NPDC087598. The sequence goes on from NZ_JBIUWQ010000011.1 coordinate 39,620, forward strand.
ATCAGCCTGATCCCGAACTGGAACGGCGCGTTCTTCGCCAGTGCTCAAGAGGCGATGCCCATGTCAGTGTTCCTCAAGACATTGTGGCTGGCGATCCCGGTGATGGTGTTCTCGTTCAACCATTCGCCGATCATCTCGGCGTTCGCGGTTGACCAGAAGCAGCGCTACGGCGCGCAGGCCGAGCGCAAGAGCAGCGGCATCCTCGCCATGGCCCACGGCATGATGGTGGTGACGGTGATGTTCTTCTGTTTCAGCTGCGTACTGGCGCTGTCGCCGGCGGATCTTGCGGCAGCCAAGGCGCAGAATATTTCGATCCTGTCGTACCTGGCCAACCACTTCCAGACCCCGGTCATCGCTTACGCCGCGCCATTGATTGCACTGGTGGCGATCACCAAATCCTTCCTCGGCCACTACATCGGCGCCAGCGAAGGCTTCCAGGGCATGATCGTGAAAAGCCTGCGCAGTCGCGGCCGCGTGATGTCGGCAAGCTGGCTCAATCGCGCCACCGCGCTGTTCATGATCCTCAGTTGCTGGGCTGTGGCGACATTCAACCCAAGCATCCTCGGCATGATCGAAAACCTCGGCGGCCCAGTGATTGCCTGCCTGCTGTTCCTGATGCCGATGTACGCAATCCGCCGCGTGCCGGCCTTGCGCCAGTATTCGGGCCAGGCCTCCAACGTGTTTGTCGTGCTGATCGGCCTGATTGCACTGTCAGCGATCATCTTCTCGGTCGTGCCCTGAAACAGCCCGTAAATGAACAAGGCGAACCATAGGCTCGCCTTGTTTTTGTCCGGTTTTGTTGTTCGACAATTTTCCCGGCATGTCCCTTGCTATACCCCTGTAGGAGCTGTCGCAGACTGCGATCTTTTGACCTTCATGACCGAAATCAAAACACTGCAGATCAAAAGATCGTCCGAACGCGGCCCGAACCTGCGGCAGCCCCTACATGAAGCAACGATACAGACCACGGAATGGCCGATGATCCGGTTTGGCGAACCAACCCGATCACGGCCGGTCAACAACTGCACGTTCAATCAGGCGGTGACGCATCATGGACAATCCTTTTCAGATCATTACCGATGCCTTTGCGCCGGACTATCAGATCAACCTGAGCATTCAGGGCCTGGACGGCAGCATCATGCTGACCCTGTCCAACAGCGGCCGCATCGTTGCCAAACGGATGATCAGCGCCGAACAGCGCAATGACCCCAAACGCCTCAAGCTGCTGGTGCAGAGCATTCAATTCGGCATCGCCATCGAACAGGGCCACAGTGCCATGGCGATTCTTGAAGCGATGACCAGCGGCGACGGGCTCACCCCGCCACCGCCGCAGCTCAAAGGTCAGCCACGGCAAGTGGCCGGGCTTTAGAGTTCACCCTTTTCGACCTCGGGATGCTCACCGGACCCCGTACCAATCTTGCGTTGCGGGTGTTCGATCTTCACCGAAGGAAATTGCGACGAGGCGTAACGCACCACCATGATCGATAGCGCGAATCCCGTCTATTCTAATGGATTGCGTAGACAAGAGCTTCGTGAAATATTTGATCATAAAATTTTTAACTCTTTATATTTATTGATATTTTTCAAGTTTTCCGCATCTCGCGCTATGCGCTATGCGCATTTAGCTTCCATAGACAGCTTGATAGCTCTTAGCTACCATAAATAGAAAACTTAGGCACCGCCTATTTCGACAATCTAGAGAAAACAAATACAAGGAAGTCATCGTGAGCAAAAATACAAAGCCGTCTCAATCACATGACAAAATAGACAATCTCGAACAAATAATTCTATTTGCACACGGCAGAGACATTAACGAAGCTGAAACTCGACACAAAATAATCGACTTTATTCTTCACGACTTCCTGAGCTGGCCAAAAAACCGAGTATGCGTAGAAGAGTATATATCTCCTGGCTTCGCAGATTACGTTCTAAAAAAAACAAACAGTGACGATCTACTTTTTATAGAAGCTAAGCGGGCTGGAGTATTCTTCAACTTACCCATCGCATCGTCAACAACTGAAAAATCGTGTTTCATCGGAATAAAAAAATTAATCACAGACCAAAATATAAAATCCGCAATGGAGCAAGTTCGAACATACTGCTTTGACACCGGCTGCGAATATGCTTGCATCACTAACGGTATAGAGTGGATTTTTTTTAAGACCTTTGAAAAAGGGAAACGCTGGGAAACCTTACAAGCATTCGTGATTCGCTCGCTGGATTTTTTTAAACTTGAATACACCAAAGCAATAAATAATTTTTCCTTTACTGCGATCACTGAGAACTCCTCTCTCCCTATATTATTAAGCAGCGCCCCCCCCCTAAAGACCGCACCATATATTTCCCCAAAGAAAAAATACCATCTTATTCACACACCATTACAGCAAATAGACTAGCTTCAAAATTAAGACCCATAATAAATCGATATTTTGGTGTAATTAAAGATGATGACACAGAGTTCATGGAAAGGTGCTACGTATCACAACGTGAATATCAAGGCACCTCAGATGGAATGCGATCCCTTATTCACGATTCGCTATCGCCCTACTTTAGCTCATATGGCGTTCAACAATTAGATGACACCGGCAAAGGTGGGCGACTAGGCGGGCGACTTACAAAAAATATAAAAGAACAAAGAAAAGGCGAGGTGTTGGTTTTATTCGGAGGAAAAGGTGCTGGCAAATCGACCTTTATCAAGCGCCTTCTTCACCACAATGCACCCAGATGGCTTCGTGAGCACTCAGCGATTGCTATCATTGACTTACTGAAGACACCAGAAGACGTAGAAGTAATTAGGCTTGCTATCTGGAAAAACTTAGTCGAAAAATTAGATCACGACAAAATATTAGATTCAGAACGCAACACATTAATCAGCGAACTATTCAGCGACAAATTCGAAATAGCAAAAAAGCAGGATCTGGCAGGACTGACCGCATCGTCGGAAAGTTACAACATCAAGTTAAACTCATTAGTTTCTAACTGGAAAGCTGATCTGCCTTACTGCGCAGAAAGACTAGTTAATAGACTGGCTACCAAAGGAAAGGGAGCAATAATCGTAATTGACAACACAGACCAATACTCAACAACAGTGCAAGATTTCTGTTTTTCATCAGCTCAAGAAATCTCTGAACGTTTGCAAAGCATTGTGCTAATTTCAATGCGTGAAGAGCGCTTTTATGATTCAAAGATCCATGGCGTCTTAGATGCTTTCCAAAATTCGGGATTTCACATTAGCTCGCCAAAACCTGCGGAAGTTTTCAAAAAAAGGCTAGATTACACTGTTTCAATACTTATCGATGAGCGCAAAATAAGCTCTGAGAGCATCGAAGACTACAATTTAGACTTCACTCGCGACAGCTCGAAATACCTTCGAATCTTAAGTCGAGAGTTCTCAAACGAACAATCCCCATTAAACCAATTCCTGACTGCTTGCGCACATGGGGATATCCGTCTTTCGTTAGATTTGTTTAGAAGCTTTTTACTCTCTGGATATACAAATGTCGAGGAAATGATTTCAAACGGCAGCTGGATATTCAAGATACACCAAGTAATAAAACCGGTAATGATACCAAATCGTTATTTTTACGACGAAACTGTTAGCGACATACCCAACATTTATCAAATTCGTTCCATTCGACATGGCTCTCACTTCACAGGACTTCGAATCCTTCGAAAAATCTCCAAGGGCATTGACCCAAGCGCACCGCAATATGTTTCAGCGGCAGAACTAAAAGCATACTTCGCCGAAACATTTGGAATGCTTGATGACTTCAAACAAAATCTCGACACTCTTCTAAGGCACGGTTTTGTCGAGTCAAACAATCGACTCGACTCTTACTCAGAATCGGTTGACAGCGTTAAAATCACTAGCTACGGGCTATACATGCTAAACGAATTAGCATATTACTTTACATATCTAGACTTGGTGTGTACTGACTGCGGAATTTACGATGAAACCGTAAGCAACTACCTAACAGAAGCCGCTCGAAAGGAATACGGTCACTTTATAAAAGGTGAGCGCATGGAAAGAGTTGGAGTAAGACTGGAAAGGGTTGAAGAGTTCCTAAAGTACATTGAAAATGAAGAAAATAGAGAGCGCGAAACACATTCACTTGGAATGCCCAAGGAGGAAATGTTTACATTTAAAGCATCAGAAAGTTTTAGGGAAGAAAAAAAGCGGGTATTGAAAAGTGCAAAGCGCCAGAGCTTCAAACAGCATTAATCAATCACTATATTAAAACAAAGGCCAACAGCCATATTTTTTGAAAAAATACGACGGGGTCAACCCGTCGTAATGCACAAAAACAATCAGAGTTCGCCCTTTTCGACCTCGGGATGCTCACCGGACCCCGTACCAATCTTGCGTTGCGGGTGTTCGATCTTCACCGAAGGAAATTGCGACGAGGCGTAACGCACCACCAGGATCGACAACGCCAGCAGCAGAATCCCGCCGCACAGGTAGATGATGCCCATGTCCGGCGGGTTGTGGTGCGAGACGTTGGAGATCAGCAAACGCGTCAACGCAGTGATCGCCACGTAGATCAGGAAGCGCACCGGCATGTGGTTGGTCTTGAAATAAATCCCGACCATCGCGCCCAGTTCCAGATAGATGAACAGCAACAGAATGTCATCGATCTTGATGTGGCCTTCCTCGAGCATCCCGAGAAACTCCATCACCGCCGCCCACGCCGTCACCGCACCGATGGCGAACAACGCCAGATAGTGGAAGGTCTCGACGAACAGGTTGCCCAGGGACTCGGCCAGTTGATGCACGTTTTGCCGCAGTTTCTCGGCCCAGTTGATTTTCACGATGAAGTTCCTTAGCCCGATCAGAGCGGATGATGCGTGGTGGACGTGACGGTTTTTCTGCACGCTTACAGTTTCATGCAGAAAAGAGGCCACGCCATCATGGCGAGCCGCCGCAAAACACGCGCCGTGGCGTTTGGTCGCACCGCGCGCATCAATGTTCGGCGAGGCTGACAAACCTCAAATCCGGTCTACATTGAAAAGCCGCTACCCAAAGCGCAGGGATTCGCTTATCCTTTTCGCTGTATATAGATACAGTGGTCGCAAAGACAACTAAATGTGAAGGCATGTGAGGTGGTGAATGGCCGTCGAAGTGGTATACCGCAGCAGCCGAGATCTGGAGCGCTTGTTCATGGATAAAGCCGAAGCTGACCGTCATGACAAAATGCTCGAACTGGCCGAGATGCTGTCTGAAGTGTTGCAAAAAGCCGTGCCGTCGCTGAACGAGCAGCAGGTTGAAGAAGTCGGCATCTACATGGCGAAGAATCGCGATGTGTTTGCCAAGGCGTTCAAGAGCCAGCCTGATGCGCTGTCGGAGCTGATCAATGCGCCGGCAGAGGCAGAGGCAGTGGCTGACGTTGCTGATGCGGCGGAACCGGCTGAAGCGCCGGTCAAACCTGCAAAAGCGGCGAAAGCAGCCAAGTAACACCGTTCAAATCGGAAAGATCGCAGCCGCCGAACGCTGCGATCTTTTGCTTTTCAGCGATATAAAACCCGCTCGGCCAACTCATCCGCCACCCGCGCCGGCGAACGCTTCTCTGCCTGCGCATGGGCAAATACTTCGGTCAGCCGTGAACTGATTTTCGAAAGATGCGCGGTTATCGTGGTCAATTCCTCGCCGCGATGTTTCAGCGAGACATAAATCAGTCCCCCGGCATTGATCACATAGTCCGGCGCATAAAGAATGCCGCGCCGCTCCAGTTGATCAGCGACATCCAGATGCGTCAGCTGATTATTCGCCGACCCGGCCACCGCCGAGCAACGCAGTTGCGTGACCGTGTGACTGTTGAGCACCCCACCCAATCCACACGGCGCGAGAATGTCACACGGTGTGCTGAGCAACGCATCGTTGGCGATCGGGTGCGCATTGAGCTGTTCCATCGCCAGTTGCACCTTGCCGTGGTCGATGTCGCTGACCAGCAATTCGGCTCCGGCCGCATGTAATTGCTCGGCCAGCGCGTAACCGACATTTCCCAGACCCTGGATCGCCACGCGCAAGCCTTCCAGATTGTCGCTGCCCAACCGTGCCATCGCCGTGGCGCGAATCCCGGTGAACACGCCCATGGCCGCATGCGGCGCAGGATCCCCCGCCGAGGTGGTGCTGGTGACGTGCTGGGTTTGCTGGGCAATGCAATCCATGTCCGCTACCGACGTGCCGCTGTCGATGGCGGTGATGTAGCGGCCATCGAGCTGATCGATGCAACGGCCGAAGGCTTCGAACAGCGCGCCACGATTTTCCACATGCACCGGACGCACGATCACTGCAACGCCACCGCCCTGCGGCAAGCCGGCCAGCGCGGCTTTGTAGCTCATGCCCTGAGCGAGGCGAATCGCGTCTTCGACCGCCGATTCATCATTGGGATAGGCAAGATAACGACATCCGCCCAGGGCTGGCCCGAGACGACTGTTATGGATGGCAATGACCGCCTTCAACCCGGTAACCGGGTCAACGCTAAGGTGCAGCGATTCCAGGCGAGTGCTTTGCATGAGCGCAAACATCGTTGGGCTCCCGAATCACTTCTTGTAGAACGCCAGTATAGGCTTGCGCCTGAAAATTGCTGGAGCGCACCGGAATAAGCGCAGCCGCTGACAAGCGCTTTGCGGCATAACCCAAGACGCGCATAACCACGCACTGGACGAATGGCGCGGACGGGGCTAAAACGAGGCATTCCCCGGAGATTGTGATGAGTCCGCGCCAACGTTTTTTCGAGTGTCTACACCGTTCGCCGCCCGCGCTGTTCGAAGCCGCGCTGTGGATGGCCGCCGAGCACGAAAAAGCCCTCGATCCAGAAGCGCTGCTGCAAGCGTTCAAGGAGTTGCAACAACGGGTCAGCTACGGCTTGCCGATGCTGCCCGTCAGCGAGTTGGCGCAGCCGTTATTGCGGCGCATGACCGATCTGGGTTTTGCCCAGGATGACTTTTTGCCGCTACGTCCGCAGGCAGCTCTGCTGCATAAAGTGTTGCAGACCAAGCGCGGTCAGCCATTGACGTTGGCGCTGATTGCCCTGGAACTGGCACGCGCTCTGGAAATTCCGCTGGTTGGAGTCAACTTCCCCGGGCATTTCCTGCTGCGAGTGCCCGGAGCCGATCACTTGCTTGACCCTTGCGGTGGTCGACGCCTGTATCCCAATGACTGTCGCGAATTGCTGCAACGCCAGTACGGGCCGAACATGAAGCTCAACGCCGAGCATTTGCTGACGGCGACGCCGGTGCAGATGCTTCAGCGCCTGTCGCGCAACTTGCGACAGCTGCACCTGACCCACGATGACTTCATCGCCGCGCTGATCGACGCCGAGCGCGTGCTCGAACTGGGCAATGCCGGCGTTGCTGATTACCTTGCCCGCGCCAGTCTGTATCAACGGCTCGACTGCCCGAACGCCGAGCGTTTCGATCTGGAGCACGCGCTGTTGCTCAGTGACGATCCGATCCAGCGCTTGCGCCTGACCGAGCGCCTCGGCCACCTCCCGCCGAGTTCTGTTGTCCATTAACAGCAAAAGATCGCAGCCTGCGGCAGCTCCTACAGGTTTCACGCGAATCCCAATGTAGGAGCTGCCGCAGGCTGCGATCTTTTGATCTTCAGGATTTTATAGATTCCCCAACCGGTGTAACCGCAGTGACATCCAGAGGCGAACGCACCTGAATGATCAACAACGCCGCAATCACCGCCGGGATCGCGCAGAAGAAGAAAATCTGCTCGACCGGAATGTGCATCGCCAACAACAGACTGCCAAACAGCGGCCCGAGAATCGAACCGAATCGCCCCACACCCAGCGCCCAGCCAGTCCCGGTCGCACGAACGTGCGCGGGGTAGAAATTACTCGCGAACGCATTCAGCGTCAGCTGTCCGCCGATGATGCAGAACCCTGCGGCAAACACGCAGGCCACCAGATAACGCGGATTGTCGTGATTGAACCCAAGCAGAATCGTGCACAGCGCCGCGCCCGCCAGTACGCCGGACAGCAGGCGCACTTTGTGCTTCAAGCGATCGGCGAACCAGGCCATGCAGATCGCACCCAACGTACCGGCGAACAGGAACATCGACGTCACCAGATTGGCCTCGTTGAGTTTCAGGCCACTTTCCAGCAGCAGCGACGGCAGCCAACTGATCATGAAATACAGCAGAATCAGGCTGACAAAAAACGTCGCCCAGATCAGCAATGTCGGCCGTGCGTAACCGTTGCGGAACAACTCGACCACTGTCAGTTTGCTGCCTTGCTCGCGCTCGTTTTGCTCGATAGACGCGGCCGGTGGTTGCCAGTCCGGCAGCATCTGCGCGGTGACTTTACGCAGGCGCGTATACGGCGGTGCGTCACGCAGCAGACGCGGTAGCGACTCGGGAAGCATCCACCAGAGAAACGGAAACAGCAGCAACGGCGTCACGCCACCCGCTAGAAACACTGTCTGCCAGCCGAACTGGTCGATGAACCCGGCCGCAACAAACCCACCCGCCGCGCCGCCAAACGAGAAGCCGCACGCGGCCAGCGTCACCATCAATGTACGCAGGCGCGGTGGAGAGTATTCCGACATCAACGCCATGGCGCTGGGCATCGCGCCGCCCATGCCGATCCCGCAAATGAAGCGCGCAATCATCAGCGTATTCAGCGAGTCGGCGAACACCATCAGCACGGTGAGGGTGGCGTAGATCAGTACGCAGGCCAGCAGAATCCGGCGCACGCCGAAACGGTCGGCCAGAGGAGTGACAGCGAGGGAGCCGAGGGTAAGACCGAGCAAGTTGGCACTGAACACCGGGCCGAACGCAGATTTCTCCAGGCCCCAATCCTGCGCCAGCGCCGGCACCACATAACCGAGCACCTGGGCGTCGTAACCGTCGGTGACCAGCAACAAGGCGAGCAGGATCAAGAGCAACCACTGATATCGGGACACAGGACGGGCGTCGAGTGCCGCCCGGAAGCTGGCAATCTGGTTGTGCATCGCAAGGTACCTGTTTTGTTTTTATGATTTTTGGTGTGGTTCAACGCCGAACCGTGTGGGAGCGAGCCTGCTCGCGAAGGCGGTGTCAGCTAAATGAATGGTGGCTGACACTCAGTCTTCGCGAGCAGGCTCGCTCCCACAGGGGAATTACGGGGTGTCAGGTTGATTCGCGGGGTGCGCCTTGATGAACGCCGGATGTTCCGCGGCCAATGCCGCAACCCGGCGGATTCGCGGGTAAGCCTCCAGCGAAACATTGAACCGCTCGGCCGCATACAACTGCGGGATCAGGTAGACATCAGCCACGCACGGCCACTCGCCGAAACAGAAACCACTGTCGCCGATCAACTGCTCCACCGTGGCCAGGCCTTGGCCGATCCAGTGACTGATCCACTCCACCACCTGCGGCTCTTCGTGCCCCAACTGACGCAAGCGATTGAGCACGCTGACGTTGTGCAGCGGATGCACATCGCAGCCGATCACTGCCGCCACGCCACGCACATGGGCGCGCGCGGCGAAGTCCTGCGGCAACAACGGCACCTGTGGATAACGCTCTTCCAGATACTCGATGATCGCCGGCGACTGGATCAGCAATTCGCCTTCATCGGTGCGTAAGGCCGGCACTCGGCCTTGTGGATTGATCGCAAGGTACGCCGCTTGCCGATGCTCGCCACCGGCCGGCGCGATCAGATTGACCGGCAATGCCTGATAGTCGAGGCCCTTGAGCGCCAGCGCGATCCGCACCCGATAAGACGAGGTCGAACGGTAATAGGTATAGAGGTCCATGAGCCGCTCCTGTCAGCGTGCCGCCAATACTATGCCGCGGCACTCGCCGAAGCCGATGGAGGCAAAACCGTCGCGAGCGCAACGGGCGCGCAGGATGATTTCGTCACCGTCCTCAAGGAATTTGCGCACTTCGCCGGACGCCAGTTCGATCGGCTTTTTGCCACCCTCGGTGATTTCCAGCAGGCTGCCGAATTGACCGCTTTCAGGGCCGGACAACGTGCCCGAACCAAACAGGTCACCGGCCTGCAACTGGCAACCGTTGACGCTGTGGTGCGCGACCATTTGCGCAACGGTCCAGTACATGTAGCGGGTGTTGCTCAGGGTCAGGCGATGGGCTGGCAGGTTTTGCTCGCGCATGCGCTCGGTGAGCAGCAACACTTCCAGTTCGATGTCGAACGCACCGCCCTGCTGATCGCGCTTGTCGGACAGATACGGCAGCGGCTGCGGATCACCTTCAGGACGCGCAGGTTGCGCGGTGCGGAAGGGTGCCAGCGCCTCGGCGGTGACGACCCACGGAGAAACGCTGGTGATAAAACTCTTCGACAGGAACGGACCCAGTGGCTGGTATTCCCAGGCCTGGATATCACGGGCCGACCAGTCGTTGAGCAGACAGAAACCGGCGATGTGCTCGGCGGCATCACCGATGGCAATAGACTCGCCCATCTCGTTGCCCTGACCGATCCAGATACCCAGTTCCAGTTCATAGTCCAGTCGCGCGCAGGGGCCGAAAGTCGGCTCTGTCGCACCCGCCGGCAAGGTCTGGCCTTTCGGACGACGCACGTCGGTGCCGGACGCGCGCACGGTGGAGGCGCGGCCGTGATAGCCGATCGGTACGTGTTTATAGTTCGGCAGCAACGGGTTGTCCGGGCGGAACAGTTTGCCGACGTTCTGCGCATGTTCGATACCGACATAGAAGTCGGTGTAATCGCTGATGCGCGCCGGCAGATGCATCTGGCAATCGGCAGCCAGCGGCAGCAATTTAGCGCCTTGAGCTTTGATGTTGCCGCGATGGGTGCTGCCTTCGCTGAACAATTCCAGCAGACGCTCGCGCAAGGCCACCCGCGCTTCGCGGCCGAGTTCGAAGAACGCATTCAACTGGCCGCCGTGCATGGCTTCGACCGCGCTGCGTGCGGCGCCATCGAACAGCCCGGCCTCAAGCGCCACTTGCAGATCGAAGACGTGCTCACCGATGGCAACACCGGCACGCGGCGCCGAACCGTTGATGCTGAACACGCCCAGTGGCAGGTTCTGCAACGGGAAATCAGTGTGGCCGTTGGCCGAGGCAACCCAACTGCGGGTGATCGAATTCTGAGTCATGGGTTATCTCCGGGTCGGGTCGAACGTGGCGGGCAGCGTGGCCCAGCAAGCGTCGTAATTGGATTGCAGTTGTGGGCATTCGAGGGCGAAGCGGCTTGGGCGCAGCACTTGGCTGGTCTCGAACATGAAGGCCATGGTGTTGTCGATCTTCGCCGGTGCAAGCGCGGCGTTGATCGCTTTGGTGCAGGTTTCGCCATCCGGGCCGTGGGCGCTCATGCAGCTGTGCAGTGACGCACCGCCGGGCACGAAACCTTCAGCCTTGGCATCGTATTCACCCTGGATCAGGCCCATGAATTCGTTCATCAGGTTGCGGTGGAACCACGGTGGACGGAAGGTGTTCTCGGCGACCATCCAGCGTGGCGGGAAGATCACGAAATCGAGGTTGGCCAACCCGTGCACACTGGTCGGTGAAGTCAGCACCGTGAAGATCGACGGGTCCGGGTGATCGAAGCTGACCGTGCCGATGGTGTTGAACCGGCGCAGGTCGTATTTGTACGGCACGTTGTTGCCATGCCAGGCGACCACGTTCAACGGTGAGTGATTGAGTTCGGTGCCCCACAACTGGCCGAGGAATTTCTGCACCAGCGTCGTCGGTTGTTGCAGGTTTTCGTAGGCGGCGACCGGGGTCAGAAAGTCACGCGGATTGGCCAGGCCATTGCTGCCGATCGGCCCGAGGTCGGGCAGGCGCAGCGGCGCGCCGTGGTTCTCGGCGATGTAACCGCGAGCCTGCGGATCGAGCAGTTCAACGCGGAATTTCAGCCCGCGTGGCAGCACGGCGATTTCCAGCGGCGCGACGTCCAGCACGCCCAGCTCAGTGGCAATCCGCAGGCGCCCGAGTTGCGGCACTAGCAGCATTTCGCCGTCGGCGTTGAAGAACACGCGTTCCATCGAACGGTTGGCGGCGTAGTTATAGATGCTGATCCCGGCGGGTTTATCGGCCGCAGAGTTGGCCGCCATGCTCACCAGACCGTCGATGAAATCGGTCGGCTCGCCCGGCATGTCCAGCGCGTTCCAGCGCAGGCGATTGGGGGTCACTTCACCCAACGGGCCACCGGCCAGTTGCCGTTCCAGTTTGACGAACGCCGGGTGATTGGCCGATGGCTGGATCCGGTACATCCAGGTACGCCGCGCTTCACTGCGGGTCATGGTGAACGCAGTGCCGGAGAACAATTCGGTGTAGAGGCCGTACGGTGCTTTTTGCGGGGAGTTCTGGCCGACGGGCAGCGCGCCGGGCAACGCTTCAGTGCTGAATTCGTTGCCGAAACCGGACTGATAAGCCAGCGACGACGCGGTTGAATCGAGGTTCATGGAGCCTCCTGAACAGGGAGTCGGCAGTGGCCCATCGCTCTGGCTCAGAGGTTTCGGCACGCCGGGGTTGTTATTATCGTAATTCGATTACGCATAACGTAATTTGCTCGCTATCCAGCGTCAAGCTATAAAGACGCCCATTCGATTCGGATCCCGGCAGCCTCATGGAAAAAACCAGCGACAGTAACGGCAAACAGAAAGTGCGTTCCGCCGAAGTCGGTACCGACATCCTCAAGGCTTTGGCCGAGTTGTCGCCTTCCACTTCGCTGTCGCGCCTGGCCGAACATGTGCAGATGCCGGCGAGCAAAGTGCATCGCTATTTGCAGGCATTGATCGCCTCGGGGTTTGCCGAGCAGAACACCGCGACCAACCATTACGGTTTGGGTCGTGAAGCGCTGCGCGTGGGCCTGGCCGCCCTCAACAGTATGGACGTGCTGAAAGTCGCCGCCCTGCCGCTGGCCGAATTGCGCGACGAACTCAACGAAACCTGTTTTTTGGCGGTGTGGGGCAATCAGGGTGCGACCGTGGTGCACATCGAACCGGCGGTGCGCGCGGTGACGGTGGTGACGCAATTGGGCTCAGTGTTGCCGTTGCTCAGCTCCTCCACCGGACTGGTGTTCAGCGCCTACCTGCCGCATCGGGAAACCGACGAATTACGTGAGCAGGAAATCGCTGTTGCCAATCATCCGCTGGCCGATGAAAAGGCTTATGCCACGTTGTGTGAACAGATTCGCGAACGCGGTCTGCATCATGTGCACGGTTTGCTGATGCCGGGTGTGGATGCCTTGTCGGCACCCGTGTTCAATGCGGTTGGGCAAGTTGCAGCGGTGCTGACCATCGTCGGCCCGACTTCGTTGTTCCACGCCGACGAAAACGGCCCGGCGGCGCAGCGGTTGTTGGCTGCGACGCGGGCCGTGAGTTGGCGGATGGGATTCGAGACGCCTGCGTTCTGAAAGTTCAGGCAGGCTCATCGAACCCAGGCACAAACTCGCCAAGCGCACGTTGCAAACAAGCCCGTAAAATAACTTCAAATGCAGGCATGTCTTTCAAGTGACCCGTCAGTGCGGCCAGCGCCTCACCCACTTTACCGAACCCAGCGTTATCTAGACTACGAACTTCCATTTAAGAATCCCTTTTCAGATACAAAGCAGTTACCCCAAACAACTGGCCTTGACGAAAATTCCAGCAAGTTATTGAAACCGAAGCGTGGCGGTTCATTTCAGACGCGGCCACCGAACCACTTCGAAAGACTTTCAATGCAAAAATACTAGAACACCATGCCCAATGACTTGGCGCTCGCAACCGCTTGGGTTCGTCGTGCGACCCCTAACTTCCCATGTATGCGTCTGGCGTGGGTTTTTACCGTATGCAGAGAAATAAACAGCTGATCGGCAATTTGTTGATTGGAATATCCCTTGGCGATCAGGCCTAAAACTTCCAGCTCACGGAGACTGAGCAGTCCGCTACCGCTCAGGGTATTGGCACCGGGCAATTCCAGTGGCTCTTTATCCAGGGCTTTCAACAGCCCGGGCTGGCGCAGATTCAGTTCGCGCAACGCCTGATGCAAACAGTGATGACTGGTCAGCTCTATCCCCTGCTGTAAGTGACGTCGCGCCATAAGTTGATCGCCTTGAATAAAGGCAGACTCGGCCAACGCCAGATGAAGGTCGGTTTCCAGCGAAAGCATCTTGCGTTGATGCGCCGCTTCCAGCAAACGCTGGAGGCGGCCGAGCGGGTTGTGCGCTGTACGCAAGCCAACTTGCGCAATGATCAGCAAGTATTCAATCCGTGGGATCAACTCAAGTGTTGCGGGTGGCGCCTGCAAGGCGTCCGATCCTTGATAGTGCCGCAGCAGCCGTGTCATCGCCTCACATGCCAGTTCAGGACGTCTTTGCTGTAACCAGAACTGGCTGCTGACTTGTAGTAACACCCCACGGTAAACCGTTTCCGGAATCTGCCGTTGCTGCATCAAACGTTCCGCATCACGTAGCCAAACGAACGCCTTTTGATAGTCCGTCTGATTGGCAGCCAGTTGTGCCAGTCCCAGGTAGCCATACAGAACCCGCTTGTCTTGATTGCGTTTGCAATCCTCCAGCCCGGACTGAAAAAACTCCGCTGCCGAGGCATCCAGCCCCTGACTCAGCGCAAGGCGCCCGCGACGCAGGGCGATCCTTCCCAGCAGCGGCGTCAGCCTGTTCGGTTGCCTGTCGAGTAAATCATGCACACCCGCCAAAAGGCTTTCTGCCCGAAGCGCCGCACCTCGTTGTTCAAGCAATTGCCCGTGATCGAGTTCAAGCAGCGCTTCGAATGCCAACGAGCCTTGCGCCCGCGCCAGACACAGCGCCTGGCGATTCAGCGCATGAGCCAGATCCAGCTCACCACGCAACAGAGCCTGTTGAGTCATCCCGGACAAACACATCACCCGCGCAGTCCAGTGATCGGGATCGAGTGCCTCCAGCGCCTGCGAAAAATGTCCGTGAGCGCAATCCATCTGACCCGTCAAATGGAGTAACCAACCCTGCAACGTTTGCCATCGTGCAATCAATTGCAGCTCAAGCCTTGCCGAAGGCTGGGGCATGAACCGCGACAGGTGTCCGATGCAGTGCATCGCCTGTTCAAAGCGCCCGGCAAAAAGTAATGCTGCGGTGACCAGTCCCACCAGTTGCGGGTTGCTGAAGGTCAGCTCTTGCCCCTGCTGCTCATGCAATCGCAACAACAGCACCACCGTCTGCTCTTCGAACAGATGCTCAAAGCTGAAGTGCTGCAACAGGCTGACGGCGATTTCATACTCTTCGGCAAGCAATGCCTGCTCGAAGGCCGAACGCCAATCCTGCCGCCAGGAAAACCACTGGCAGGCCCGCCGATGCCAGGAGCGACTGGCGGGCCATTGCTCGTCATGCATCACCCGTGACAGCGGGGGAAAGATCTGCCACCAATCGGCCGAGTCGTTCCACGGTTCGACGAAGCAGCCGAGCACTTGCAAGGTGCGCAGATACTGCGCGCCCTCCCCGGCACCGAACAAATGCTCACACAGCTCGGCATTGAAGCGCGGTAGATGGGCCAATACTCGCCAGACTTCGACCAACTCCGGTGTCAGGCTGTTGAAGAGTTCGTGTTGCAGATAATCCAGCAGCGTGTCCACCCGCTGCTGTGGCTGATTGCCTTGCGACCAGTCGCACTTTTGCAACAGGGCCATGCGCACACCCGCGCACCAGCCGCCCGTGCGCTGGACGATGCGCGCGGCAACGCTAACGGCCTGCTCGGACGACAAGTGCCGCAAGGCCAACGCGATCTCTTCTTCGGTGAGCGCCAGTGTCGGGCTTTCGCACTCGTACAGTTCATCATCGAGCAGCAGGCGGGGCCAGTTGCATTGCGGGCGTCGACGCGTGCCGATCCACCAGACCAATGCCGGGCTGCTGACCGTCAGCAAACGATCAAGCAATGCGTCCAGAGCTGGATCCGGCAGTCGGCAGTAGTCATCGATAAACAGCCAGGTCGGCCTCGACCAGCGACTCAGCGCCGCGATCAGAGCGGATTCCGTTGTTTCGGCCAGCCCCAACGCCTGCGCCAGGCGCAGACAAAATTCGCTGGCACTCAATACCGCCCCCGCCAGCGGCAACCAGCAGACTTCGCAGTGTTGCGGCGCTTGTAGCAAGCACTCGGCAAGCAGCGCACTCTTGCCGCTGCCCGCCGGTGCGCAGATCAGCCTGACCCGCGCCATCGATTCAAGCAATGGCTCGCTCAATCGAGCGCGGGGTTGATGATGGGAGGACAGTCTGGGCAAAAATCCGGGGCGATCCAGACACGGCGTCATGGCAGTCATCGGGCAAGCCTTTTTATAGTTGTGGGTTCACCCTAGCCCTCTCCCGACAGCTTGTTGACGAGTATTCAGCACGCTGATTGGCGGCCATAAAAAAGGCGACCGTGCGGTCGCCTTTTGTACGGCTGATGTATCTGATCCGTTACCGCACCCCCTCTGCGCGAAGGGCTGATGGCGTGTAGTCGGCAGCCTTGGCTTCGAAGCCGAATTCGAAACTGTGCTTCTCTTCGTTCTTCATCCCCAGGGCAATGTAGCGGCCGGCGATGATGTCGTAGAGCGCTTCGAGGGTGTAGGCCTGCGCCTGGTGATCGTAGTAATACTGCGCGTGACCTTCGGCGACACGCCACAGTTGTCCGCGACCGTCGTAATGGTCGACCAGCGCGACCTGCCAGCTGTCTTCGTCGATGTACATGTGGCGTTTGGCGTAGATGTGCCGCTCGCTCGGTTTGACCGTGCCGATGACTTCCCACACGCGGTGCAGTTCATAGCGGGTCAGGTCCTGGTTGATGTGCCCGGCCTTGACGATGTCGTCGTACTTGAGCTTCGGCGAGTCGAGTTTGTAGCTGTTGTACGGGATGTACATTTCCTTCTTGCCGACCAGTTTCCAGTCGTAACGGTCCGGGGCGCCGGAGAACATGTCGAAGTTGTCCGAAGTGCGCAGGCCATCGGCCGCGGTGCCTGGGCCGTCATACGCCACTTGTGGTGCACGACGTACGCGGCGCTGCCCGGCGTTATAGATCCACGCCAGACGCGGCTCTTTCACTTGATCGAGGGTCTCGTGCACCAGCAGCACGTTACCCGCCAGGCGCGCCGGAGCGGTCACCGATTGCTTGAAGAAAGTCAGCACGTTGGCGGCTTTTTCCGGATCGAGATCCTTCATCAGTTGCGGCACGGCGATCTCTTCTTCGAAGCGGATCGGCGTGTAGCTGCCGTTGGTCTGCGGGGTTACCTGAGTGATGATCCGCTTGACGTTGCCGCCGTGGTAACGGGTGATGTGGTTCCACAACACCTCGACGCCGTTCTTCGGAATCGGGAAGGCGTAGTAGCGGTTGCCGGTGAAATTGGCCAGACCGTTACCGTCGTTGATCGTGGTCACGTTGAGCGCACTGCGCTTGGCCGATTCGTAGATTTCCGGCGGCACGGCGACGGTGCGGTGGGTCGGATAGACCGGGATCTTGTAGGTTTCCGGGTAGCGTTTGAACATCGCCACCTGGCCGTCGGAGAGTTTGTCCTTGTACTTGTCGACGTTGGCCGGGGTGATGGTGAACAACGGTTTCTCATTGGCGAACGGGTCAGCAAGGAAGCCTTTGCTGTCCACCGCCCCGGCGTTTTTCGGGATGCCGCCGGTCCAGGCCGGGATCGAGCCGTCAGCGTTGCCGGCCTTCTCGGCGCCGAGCGGGGTCAGGCTAGTGCCGAGTTTGTTGGCCTCGTCCGGCGACACCGCCGCCATCACATTGGCCGCCAGCAGACTCAGGGCCAGCACACCGCATTGCAGAATCATTTTGCGCATTGCTTTCATCCTTCTCGGGCAGATCAGAAGTTCACGCCGAAGCTCAGAGCGACGAAGTCACGGTCTTCGAGGACGTTGTAATCGCCGCCGAAAAAGTCGGTGTAACTGAGGCTCGCGGTATAGGTGTTGCGGTAGTCGGCATCGACGCCGACGCTGATCGCTTTGGCGCCTTCGTTGAACAGGCCGTTGGGGCCGTAACCGGCGACGTCGTGCGACCACGACAGGTTGGGTTTGAGGTTGATCCCGCCGATCACGTTGGCGTAATCGAGAATCGCCCGGGCGCGGTAGCCCCACGAAGTCGAGGTGACAAAACCGTCGGTATCGCCACCGAAACCGTACTGGCCATACACCGAGTCACGGCCATAACGCAGCTTGCTGCGCGGCTCCAGACCACCGACGTGCACCACCGCCGCTTCCCCGACCACGGTCAGGCGTTCAGCACCCAGGACCTGATCGAAGAAATGCGTGAGAGTGCTCTGGACCTGCGTGACTTCTTTACGGCGATAACCCTTGTTGTCCGCGCCCGGCGTAGTCGCAATCGGTGAAGCAGCACCACCGGCAATCGGGTTGAGCAGCGCCAGTGTCAGGTCATTGGTGTTGACCTGCACCGGAGCGTTGGGCCGGTAGCTGATCTCACCGGTCCACGCGGTGCCGGTGGGCAACGTGGTGGAGAAACTCGCGCCATACAGACGAATATCTTCGGGGTATTCAAGGTAATACCCACCGCGCCCGAGCATCACGCTTTGTGCCAGGCCCGAACCGCTGCCCGGCGCCAGGCCGTTGGCGATGCCGACCATGCCCGGCAACGCCGCGAGGGTCGAAAGCCCTGCGGTGGTGGTGCCCACCGTTGGCGTGCGGCTGTGGTAATTCATGAAGTAGAGACCGTATTCGGTATCGTCGCCGAGCCAGCGCAACGCCGTACCCCACTGCCCGGAATCCCGCGCATCGCGGTCGCCGCCACGGGGGATGACCACGCCTTCGCGGGTCACCTGAATGCCTTGGCCGAAGGCTTGGGTCAGCGGCACAAACGGCGCGATCGCCGGGTTGCCGACGGTGTAGCCGTTGTTGCAACCGTCTGCCGCCACGTCGACACCGAAGAAGGTGCCGCAGTTGTCGAGAACGGTCTGATCCCATTCCAGTTGGTAGAAACCTTCGACGGTCAGTTGATCGGTCAGGCCTTGCGAACCGAACAACATGTTTACCGGAATCAGGCCTTCCTTGATCTCCGCACCGGGGCGACGAAACGCCGAAACGTCGATCGGGTTGATGCTGTTGATCGAGTTGCCGATGAAGGTACTTTCACCCCAGCTCACCACCTGCTTGCCGGCGCGCACGGTGCCCGGCAGGTCGGCAATGGAGTAGTTGTGATAGACGAAGGCATCGAGAATCTGCGCGCCGGAAGACTTCGCGCCCTCCTTGCGGCCCTTGTCGCTGATCGGCTTGAACTCGCGGTCTTCATCCTTGAGTTCGAAGTCATACCAATACTTGCCACGGACAAACACACCGGTATCGCCGTACTTCAGTTCGAGGTCATGAATACCTTTGAAGATTTTCGAAAAGGTTTCGCCCTTCTTGAAGTTCAGGCGTCCGTCATCACCGGTCGAGGATTGCCCGGTACCACCATTGACCGTGCCGACCAGCGACTTGTCGGCATCGCGCATCCCCCAACTCGCACCAACCGACAGCGACGAGTCGAACGTGCCCTCGATTTCCCCGATGTTGAACGAAACCGCGTGCGCCTGGGCACAGCAACCCAGAGCCACCGCGGCGGCCAGCGCCTGCGGTGTGAAGATGGCGCGCATTGTTTTTGTTGTCATGCGTCTTCCCCGGTGAGTGACAGAAGGCCCCACCCTACTGCCGCCCGACGGGGTAGATAAGCGCACCAAGGAGGTATTCGCGTTGTCGCCCGAAAGGATGAACGCCCTTGTGGGCCGGGGCTTTGCGCAAGCCATGGATCGGCTGGATGGAGGATCATCAGCCAGGCGCATAGGGCCGCTGATGACGGATGACTGTTGCATGCCCCGTAACAGTGCATGTCTGGAATCGGTATTTTTCCTACAGACTCAACACCTTATTCTGAGCGGGCTTTCACGGGACACGCCGCAAAGCACGCAGCACTGGCCTCGAGCAACTCAGGTTATTGCTGACAGATTTCAGATGAATCGAACCATTCGGTTTATCGCCCTGGTGTTCACTGACGTTGATTTGTAGCTCCTTGATCCAACGTCTTACCTTGGCCGCTGCGTTTGCAGCGGCCTTTTTTATGCCTGTTGAAAACACCGCCCTACAGCGTTTTCCGAGATTGCTATCGGAGATTTCTTTTCGCGCGGAAGAATTCCACGTCCGCCGTTAATAGCCCGCGAAAGTTCTCTCAAATCAACGCCTCTTTACTTACATCTTTCTCAGATTTAGTAACCCCGGCTTTGTTGTAACTTGAAACGTATCAAACATTCGCTGGTGCCACGAACGTAACTAGCGGTCGTGATTGCATTTTTCAGCGACTTATCACGCACATTCAAAAGGACATGAATATGCAAAAGCCTCCACCGTGGGAATTGACCGAACCTGTTCATACAAAAGGCATAGCGCCTGCTGGCATGCAGCCCGCTAAAGGTACTATCGGGAGTTATCGCTATAACGGCACTTTCGGCACAACTCGAAATTCTGCTCGTTACCAACCGATATTGCAAAGTCACATCGGCATTCTCGAACGAGAGTTCCAGACCAGCACTGCAAACATCCCCCAGTCAATTGAGGTGCAATTAGCAGCAACGCGTCAGGAAGAATCAACTCATCCACTGC
The DNA here is from genome assembly GCF_044743525.1 of Pseudomonas sp. NPDC087598. NCBI lineage: Bacteria > Pseudomonadati > Pseudomonadota > Gammaproteobacteria > Pseudomonadales > Pseudomonadaceae > Pseudomonas > Pseudomonas sp. NPDC087598. The sequence goes on from NZ_JBIUWQ010000011.1 coordinate 60,118, forward strand.
CACCGGCAGCAGCGATAATCCGCGAACTCGGAGTGCGCAATAAACTTATCCAACGTACGAGCGCAGAACTGCAACATCAGACGAATCTGTCCCACAGCTTTTATGGGAGCGACCCCACCAGTAAAAGCGCCGATCAATTCCTTTCCCGCGCACTGGTTGTCGATAAAGTGCTGAGGCCCGATGGGCCTGGCATGAACCTGTGGAAACAATCCTACCGTGCAGCGCTGCAAGCAAAACTGCTGACTCAACAACTGGCGCTTTTGCACCAACAGCAAGTCAACGTGCACAACTGGCTGGCAAACGTACAAGCCAATGATCAAGCGCAGGCTGCGGCGGCAGAAGTGGCGCGCCAGGCGGCAGAACAGGCACGGGTCGCGGCAGAACAACAACGGCAGAGAGAAGTTGCCGAAGTAGCACGTATGGAGCGGGTATCACTAGCTGAACTGGCAGAGGCTCAGCGCTTGGCCAAAGAACGTACCCGTATCGCATCCGAGCAACAGGTGAAGGACCTTCGCGACGCCGCACGGCGCGAACATGAGCATTACTTGGCACAGAAAAAAGCACGGATCGCAGCATTGGCAGAGGCTCGACGCTCCGCAGCCGATCAGGTAGCAGCAGAACGTGCACGATTTGAAGTAAAAGCAGAAACATTGCGCCGCGCTGAGGCTGAAAGGGGACTTAGCGAAATAGCGCAACGTACCCAAAAAGCAGAACGGTGGCGTCTGCGCGAAAGAGCACTGCGCGCAGAAGAGGCTTTGTATCGCGCGCAAGCTGAAAAAGCGCGCCGCGAGAGGATATTGCAGGGCATTTTGGAGGCCCAGGAAAAAAACCGGCAACAAGCATTGCTGGATGCTCTGGCAGAACCTGCGCGACAAGCAGAACAAGCTCGCTTGAGAACCCAGTGGCTGGCACAGACAGAGGCTCGCTGGCACAACCCGGTGTTCGCCAACGTCGGCTCCGCCGCAGCCTATGGCCCCACATTTGCGGGTACCCTCGGCAATATTCGAAATAGCCCGCCAAACGCCCAGGCCTTAAGAGTCGCGCTTCGCGCTGCAGTGCCCATCGCATTGACCGCCCTATCGACTGCTGCGGTCGGATTCGCCGCTCTGCTCGTTCCTTCGGAACTTGGGAACGGCGACCTGTTTTCTGCAAGCGTCCCGCTATCAGAACTTGCGCCTGATTTGGACGCTGATCTGTACGAACTGGCGACCGCTGGCCGTGAAGTCGATCTGCCTGTCAGGCTTGGCTCCAGAACGTCAGGTAACAGAGTCGAAGTTGTCGTCGTCAGCACCGATGGCGTGACAGTCCCCAGCAAAGTGCCGGTGGTACTCGCACGCTTTGACGCACAGAAAAACATTTACGTTTCCTCCGCTACCTCAACCGAGTCCAAAGGCCCTGTCGTCACTTGGACGCCGTTAGTAAACCCGCTGAATCCTTCGACAGATTTGCCAGTCGCCGATACAGACTTGCCGATCTACGAAGGCGCCGATGTCACGCTCGACAGTGGACGGATTGATCCATTTCCTCAGCTTGATCAGTACGGATTTGGTGGATGGGTTACGGTTTTCCCGATCGACTCTGGAATACCGCCGATTTTCACGATGTTTCGGGATCGGCGGCAGGATCCCGGTATCGCCAGTGGGATGGGGCAAACGGTTTCAGGCAATTGGTTGGAAGCGGCTGCGACGCAGCAAGGTGCTCCGATTCCGACGCAGATTGCGGATAAGCTGAGAGGAAGGGAGTTTTCGAGTTTCAGGGCATTTCGAAGAGCGTTTTGGAAAGCGGTATCTGCTGACCCTCAACTAAACTCTGAGCTATTCCACCTCAGTAAAATTGAAACAAAAAAAGGCCTCGCGGTAAGAGCAGACATAGAAGACCAAGTGGGAAAAAAAATTAAATACGATCTTCATCACGTAAACCCAGTTGGGAATGGTGGCGAGGTCTATGATATTGACAATCTCAGACTACTCACACCAAAACAGCACATCGAAACCCACGCCAGCAAGAAAAAAGGATTATAAAGTGACCTTGAAAAGTAAATTTGAAGACTACACAGAATCGGAATACAAAGCTTTAATCGAGCGTTTATTTAAAGGTGATTATTCATCCGAGAGAGAGCTAGATAAAATCGTCGAAAACATCGTTTCCACTTCAGAACATCCCAATGGGTCAAACATATTGTACTATCCCGAGAAAAACGTTGAAGATAGTCCTGCCGGCGTACTAAACACTATAAAACAATGGCGTAGTGCTAACGGGAAACCCGGCTTCAAACCTGAAGAATAAAAAACAAGCGAGCGGGCATCTTTGCCTGCTCGCTTTACTCTCCAGTTACAACGAATACCCCTGCAAATTCGGCATCATTTCCTGCAGCGTCTCAATATCCCGCTTTTGGCAGTGAAATCGGACAACCGGTTTCGGACAATTGGTTAGGAGTTGCCGCGACACCTCAAGGTGCACCGATTCCGACGCAGATTGCGGATAAGTTGAGAGGAAGGGAGTTTTCGAGTTTCAGGGCATTTCGCAAGGCGTTTTGGAAGGCAGTGGGAAACGACCAAGGGTTGTTTGACCAATTCTCGAGACTCAACAAAATAGACCTGAGAGACGGCTTAGCTCCCAGCGCACTACCTTCAGAACAAGTAGGTAAACGCGAAAAATTTGAAATACACCACATCAAACCAGTCAGCGAGGAAGGCGCAGTTTACGACATAGACAATCTAACCGTGCTAACTCCAAAGCAACACATTGAACTGCACTCCAAAAAAGGAGCAATGTAAGTTGAAACTAAAAAATAAACTGGAAGACTACACTGAGTCCGAATACCTGGCGGTCATAGAAAGGCTATTCCGAGGCCGTTTCCCATCAGAAAAAAAACATGATGAGTTCGTCGACAACATTGTAGCCACGTCAGAGCATCCAAACGGAACAGGCATTCTGTATTACCCGGAAGAAGGCGTAGATGACAGCCCGGAAGGCGTATTAGCCGCTATTAAAGCTTGGCGCGCCGCTAACGGAAAACCCGGATTCAAACCTGAAGAATAGAAATAGCAAAGCGAGCAGGCATCTCATGCCTTGACCCAACGATTACCTTGGCCGCTGCGTTTGCAGCGGCCTTTTTTATGCCCGCCGTTTTACCCTTCTTGCCTGCAATCGTCGGAAAATTCCCCCTGCTACTGTAGGAAATCTCTTTTTGATCTTCTAATACCAAGCAATCAAATCACGTTCACGATTATTCATACAACTAAGCAGGTCATTACTGACGAACGATGCAGATACGTCCGCTCGAAAGCTGATGTAGGTTAATCGCTCCGTAAAATCCGAATAACTTGCAGTGAGTAAAACAATGCTGGAACAAAATTTTGTTGAAGGAGCGGCAACAAAAATCGAAAGAAAAGGGGCTGCTGCCGACCTCGTCATGATTCAACGCCTTCATGCCATTTTGGAAGGCAAGCTTGAAACGACTGATACCGATCGCCGGTTCTACGCGCATGCACTTCGAATGATGGAGCGATTCAGAGCGATGGGGATCGCTGACGACTACATTCCGAAGAGTAATCCGTCCCTTTGGAATAACCTCCATACGGCCACACTTGAAGACTTTAAACTGAGCAACGACGAGGCATTGCGCTATACCGCCGAGGCAATTGACGCTGCGAAAAAGCAGGAATTGAAAGCATTTGAATGCATCAGCGGATCGAAGAGTTCGATTGCAAAACTGGAACAAGCTGTCAGGCAAGAAAATCTCAGAGACTTGCTATCAGTTTTGGCTATCGGTTTGGCATTTCCCTCCATCGATACATTGTTCGGGCGTTATCGATTTGAAGTCATCGCGCGAGGAGAACTGTGTAAAACGTACGAGCAGTTATTTCATGAAGGCGTATTGGCTGAGGGCAATGAGGCTGTCGCCATTCCGGGACCAAACTGGAGAATTCCGGAGTTCATGATTGATAGAAGGTACAAGGAGTAATAGAAGAAGCCTCGCCGCCCCCAGAACGCAGCGAGGCTCAAACGTCCCCTAAAGCGAATACTTCTGCAAATTCGCCATCATCTCCTTCAGCGCCTCAATATTGTCCTTCGGATGCGCCGCCCCTTCGAAATCGCAAATCTGCTGCCAATGTGCCGAGACATCTTCCGGCGAGAAACCCACCCGTGGATCAAACCCGGCGCCGAGGCTGCGCTCCCAACGCACCTTGCCCATCCAGCCGCCACCCACCTCAAACAACCCGGAAGTCTCCTGGCACTGCTCGCTCGCCAAATACACCACCAACGGGCTGACCAGTTCCGGCTTCAGTTGTTCGAACACTTGCGGCGGGATCAAACCTTCAGTCATGCGCGTGCCGCCGGTTGGGGCGATGGCGTTGACCAGAATGTTGTTCTTGCGCCCTTCGATGGCCAGGGTGCGGGTCAGGCCATAAAGGCCAAGTTTAGCCATGCCGTAGTTGGACTGGCCGAAGTTGCCGTAGATGCCCGAGGTCGAGGCAGTGAAGATCACCCGACCGTAGTTTTGTTCGCGCAGGTGCGGCCAGGCGGCGCGGGTGACTTTGTAGGCGCCTTCGACGTGGACGCGGTAAACCAGATCCCAGTCGGCGTCGTCCATTTTGTGGAAGGTCTTGTCACGCAGGATCCCGGCATTGTTGACCACCACGTCAACGCGGCCGAAGACGTCGAGAGCGTTTTGCACCAGTTTGTCGCCGTCGGTGACCGAGTCGTGGTTGGCTTCGGCGATACCGCCAGCCTCGCGGATTTCTGCCACGACGCGGTCGGCAGCGGAGGCATTGGCGCCTTCGCCCTGGGCCGAGCCACCGAGGTCGTTGACCAGCACTCTGGCGCCCTGTTTGGCGAACAACAATGCATGAGCCCGGCCGAGGCCACCACCGGCTCCGGTGACGATCACGACTTTATCTTCGAAACGTACGGACTCATTCATCGCAGCAACTCCAGCAGGCCAAAGGAACAGTGATCCCGAGTGTCAGGCACACAGCTTTTGGTCACAACGAACACGGCTGGGGGTGAATGGTGCGCGATAAGGCGGGGGGATAGTGAAGGCCACATGAGAGTTTTTGTGGCGAGGGAGCTTGCTCCCGCTCGGCTGCGCAGCAGTCGTAAACGTTACTCGCGGGTTTCCTGTAAGCACTTGATCACAGAATCAAGGGCCGCTTCGCCCCCCTGCGGGAGCAAGCTCCCCCGCCACAAAGGCATACTCGATGCAATGCAGGAGTTGCGACGGCTGCGATCTTTTGATCTTCAGGAACACGCCACTCGGCGCGGCGGCAGCGCGAAGCGATCACGAAACGCCAGGTAGTGTTTGAGCACCTGCACCGGCGCCTCGGTCTGCGGATAGTGGCCGATGCCCGGCAACAGCACGGTGTCGGCATCCGCAATCAACTCGCGATAGCGTTCGACCATGTGTGCCCCGGAGATCGGATCGACTTCGCCATCGATCACCCGCAACGGCACTTCGCCGCGTTGCATCGCGGCCACCCAGCGATCACGCTGCACGCGACGTTCGGGAATGTAGCTGATCAGTTTGTGCATGATGCGCGGGCCGCGATTGCTGTCGATCAGGCTCCAGAAATCATCCAGCTCACTTTCACTCGGACGTGTTTGCGGGCCGAAGATATGACGAAAACTCTTCACCAGCGCGTCGCGGGTAAACGCGCGGCCGATCATCCAGCCCAATGGGCTCAACAACAGTTTTTGCATCAGTACCGGACGATGGGTTTCCGGGAACAGACCGCCGTTGAGAAACACGCAACTGGCAACCTCGATCTGATCGTCGTAATGCCGGGCGAGCAGTTCCTGAGCAACGCTGTCGCCATAGTCGTGGGCGAGAATGTGCACCGGTTGTTCGACCTGCAAATGGGCGAGCAACGCCTGTTGCAGATCCGCCTGCTCGAGAAGGCTGTAGGTGTGATTCAGCGGTTTGGCCGAATCACCAAAACCGAGCATGTCACAGGCGATTACCCGATAACGTTGCGCCAGCGGTTGCCACAGATAATGCCAATCCCAACTGGCGGTCGGAAAACCGTGGATCAACAGCAGCGGCTCACCCTGCCCCGCCGTCCAGTAACGGATCGGCTGGCCACGAAAGACAAACGTCTGGCTGCGTTTACGCCAGACACACAGAGGAATCTCGGCAAGAGGCATTAGAGTTTATATCCCGGGTCTTGTTTATCGAGTTTGCGCAGCAATGCCGGCCAGGCCAGCGCACCACCCATGCCTTGAGCACTTTTGGTGACGCCGGCGATCATTGCCTTGGCGCCTGCGAGGATCTGCGGTTCGATGGCAATAAGTTCAGCGCCGCCAGTCTGTGCCATCACCTGAATGTCGCAGGCGCGCTGGAAGGTGAACATCATCAGGAAGGTATCGGCAATGGTGCCGCCACAGGTCAACAGACCGTGGTTGTGCAGCATGAGGAAGTTGTTCTCGCCGAGATCGGCCTGCAAACGTGCCTTCTCTTCGTGGTTCAGCGCCACGCCTTCATAAGCGTGATAAGCCAGGCTCGACAGCACGAACAGCGATTGCTGGCTGATCGGCAACACGCCTTGTTTCTGCGCCGAAACGGCAACACCGGAGGCCGTGTGCGTATGCAGCACACACACCACATCGTGCCGCACTTCGTGCACGGCGCTGTGGATGGTGTAACCGGCGGGGTTGACCTCGTAAGGGCTGTCCATGAGTTTGTTGCCGGCCTGATCAACTTTCACCAGGCTCGACGCGGTGATCTCGTGGAACATCAGCCCGAACGGATTGATCAGGAAGTCCTCGGTGCCGGGCACCTTGGCGGAAATGTGCGTGAAGATCAGGTCGTCCCAGCCATGCAGCGCGACCAGACGATAACAAGCGGCGAGATCGACGCGGGTCTGCCACTCGGCGGCGCTGACCTGGTCTTTGACATTAAGGGACGTTTGGACGGGGGCTACGCTCACTGTATGCACCTCTGCGTTCTTATTGTTTTGCACGTGTCAGCAGTCTAGTCAGGCGTAGCTGATCGCGTAGTTGCATTGCCAGCCAGCTTGATGACTGAGCGGGTCAGCAATGCAAACACCTTGGATCCATGTCAAAGCAACGACGCCAACAAAGGTGCGGCGAACAGGTTGAGCAAGCCGGTCAACACCATCACCAGCCCCGCCACAGAGCCCTCTTCGCCGCCCACTTCATGGGCGCGGCTGACACCGGCGCCGTGCGCGCCGACACCAAACAGCGCCCCCCGCGCCAAGGCACTGCGCAACGGTAACCACTTCAAGAGCACGCCGCCGAGCATCGCGCCGAACACCCCGGTGAACATCACGAACACCGCGGTCAATTCCGGCACGCCACCCAGATCCTGCGCCAGCGGCATGGCGAACGGCGTGGTGATCGAGCGCGGCACCAGAGACATCGTCACCGAGCTGTCGAGCGCCAGTGCCTTGGCCAGACCGAACGAAGTGCCAATCGATGCCGCGCTGCCGGCGACCATGCCCAACAGCAACGCCGACCAATGCCGCATCAACAGCCGCCGCTGCTGCCAGATCGGCACGGCGAACGCCACGGTGACCGGGCCGAGCACCAGCATCAGCCAATGGGTGTTGCTGGAGTATTCGGCGTAGGCGGTGTGCAGCGGCACGGCGAGCGCCAAGAGCAGCACCGGTACCAGAATCAGCGGTGACAACAGGTAACGCCCGGTGCGGCGATAAATCCAGCGGCTGAACAGGTAGGCCAGCAGTGTGAAGGCGAGCCAGAACATCGGCATCAGTTCAAGTTTCATGGGAATGCCTCAGACGCACGGCCAGTTCCACGGTGAATGCGGTCACCAGCATCACCATCAACGTACTGGCGGCGATTACCAGCAGAATCCGCCAGCCGTCATTGCGCAACAGCGCGCCATAGTCGAGCAGGCTCATCAGCGCGGGAATGAAAAACAGCAGCATCTCGGCCATCAGCAATCCTGCGCCCAACTGCAAAGCAGCCGGTTTCACCCAGCCGAAAGCAAACGCCAGCAACAACAGCGCCATGCCAATCACCCCACCGGGAATCGGCAGGGCCAGCCAGGCAGCGAGTTGACAGCCGAGCAGGTAGAGACCGAGCAACACGGCCAGTTCGGCGAATAGGCGGGAAAGATGCTTGAGGGTGGCGGCGTTCATGGTGGGGCTCCTTTCAGGCGTTTATTTTACGAAGCGCCCTGTCATCCCAGAAGCGAATTGTTAGACTCACAGCCATTCCAAAATGGAATCAGGTCATGGAATTCAAACAACTGCGCAGTTTTGTCGAAGTCATGCATCAGGGCGGCTTTACCCAAGCGGCGAAAACCTTGCACATCAGCCAGTCGGCGGTGAGCAAACAAGTCGCGCAACTGGAGCAGAGCCTCGGCACGCCACTGCTCGAACGGCTTGGCTCACAGCTGCGCCTGACTGCCGCCGGCAGCGTCGTGCTGCAAAGGGCCGAAGGCATGTTGCGATTACGCAATGAGTTGCTTGTCGAGCTGGACGATCTCAGTCAACTGGCGCGTGGCGAGTTGCGCCTCGGCCTGCCGCTGTTGGGCAGCGATGCGTTGTTCGCCGGGCTGTTTGCCGAGTATCGCCGGCGCTATCCGAACATCAGCATTCAGTTGCTTGAGGGCGGTAGCCGCAACATCGAGCAAGCGGTGCTGAGTGGCGAGCTGGAGCTGGGGGGCAGTTTGTTGCCGAAGGATCCGCAGTTCGACTGCCAGCCGTTTTGTGATGAGAAACTCGACGCCCTGCTGCCGGTGGATCATCCGCTGGCCGATCAAGGGGAGATTGGGCTGGAACAGTTGGCTGACACACCGTTCCTGCTGTATCAACGCAGCTTCGTGCTCAACGACCGCCTGCTGCAGGCCTGTCAGCAGATGGGTTTTACACCGAAGGAAGGTGGGCGCAGCGGTCAGGCGGATTTTCTCGCGGCACTGGTGGCCGCCGGGCAAGGCGTGGTGCTGTTACCCAGCGTAGTCGCACGCGGTCTGGTGCGGCCAGGCGTGGTTCGCCTGACCTTGAGAGCGCCGGATTACTTGCGCTGGGACATCGCCTTTATCTGGCGCCAGGGCGCCTATCTGTCGAAGGCCGCGCAAGCCTGGCTGGCGCTGTTGCGCGAGCGCGCGATCAACCCTTGAGTACGCTGATAAGTTCGGCCAGCCAAGGCTCTGCGTCGGTATCCGGCGTAACGCTTTCGCTGGCGTCGATGCGCAGCATTTCCTGAACCTCACGCAGGCCAAGTTCGGCGAACAGTTCACGCATTTGCTCACCGCCGCCGCAAAAGGTATCGCCGTAGCTCGCGTCGCCCAAGGCAATCACCGCTCCCGGCAAACCACGCCAGGCTGCCGGCAATTGATCACGAATGGCCGAATACAGCGGTTGCAGGTTATCTGGCAACTCGCCCATGCCGGTGGTCGAGGTCACTGCCAGAAAGGCTTCCGGACCGAAAGACTGGATATCGGCCAGGCTGGCGCGCGAGTTGTAGAAGGTTTCAAAGCCAGCGTCTTTCAGCAGGTTCTGGGCATGGCGGGCGACATCTTCGGCAGCGCCGTAGACCGAACCGGAGAGGATGGCGACTTTCATCAATCTGATCCTGAAACTGAAAAAAAGAGCGGCGATAGTAACAGCCCCGGCCCGTGAAGTTGCGATTGCCTCGCAATCAGCGTTGATGGCCTATAGACAGCCCCTGCCGTTCTTCTAGAATGCCTGCCACTGACAACACTCAAAGGATTCAAGGATGATCAACGCCAGTCTGCTGCAAATGGTGATCAACGCGTCGAATGACGGCATCGTGGTCGCCGAGAAGGAAGGTGAACAGGACAACATCCTGATTTACGTCAACCCGGCTTTCGAACGTCTGACCGGTTACACCAGTGAGGAAATTCTCTATCAGGACTGCCGTTTTCTGCAGTCTGGAGACCGCGACCAGGAAAATCTGACGCTGATTCGCGACACGCTGCGCAATGGCGGTTCATGCCGGGAAATTCTGCGCAACTATCGCAAGGACGGCACGCCGTTCTGGAATGAGCTGTCGCTGTCGACAGTGAAAAACGCCGATGACGGACAGACGTATTTCGTCGGTGTGCAAAAGGATGTGACGGTTCAGGTCAAGGCTCAGCAACGAGTGGCGCAACTGGAAGCGCAAGTCGCCGCCCTGCAAAGCGAGCTCGCGGCATTGAAAGCGACGAACGGCGCAAACAAATCAGCGAACTAATTGTCATTAACTACAATCACCAATGACTTTGTAACTATTTCTTACGAGCCAACCATGCAACGCGACGCCCTCCTGACCCAGGATGAGCTGGATTTTATCCAGACCATGCAGCACAACCCGCAATTGAACGTGCGGGATGCGACGTCGAGTCTGCTGGTTAATGGTGGTTCACAGATCCGCGACTTGCTCACGCGCCTGGCCGCTCACGAGCAAGTCACCATTCAGGCCAACTTCGAAAATCAGCAAATGACCTTTCCGCTGCACTTGGTGGAAGACGAGTTTCATGCGCTGCATTTACGTCTCGGCGTACCGAGCATTTACGAAGATGGCCCGATGGTGCGCCCATGGCGACTGACACTCGAAGAACCCGTTGCACTGGAAAATGCCAAGGGCCAACCGGGGACGATGTGGGTACACGAGGTTTCGCACAAAGGCGTGCTGCTGGAAATGCGCAACAAGACCAAGCCACCCAAGCACTTCGCGCTGTGGTTCAGCCCTTCCGGTTATGAGCGGATTTCACTGCGCGGCAATTTCGAGCGGGAAACCGAAAGCGGTTTCCATGCCTACGAACTCAGCCAGACCGATGCCGATGAAACCGAACGCTTGCGCCAGTTCATCCTGCAACAACACCGCCTGACACACCCTGCCCTGCACACCTGATTTTCAGGTATCGAGCTTGCCCGCCAGCATCTGTGTCAGACGCTGACGCATCGTTGCACCTTCGTTGCCAACGCATCCGATCGACGTTCCCGAAAGGCTTTCCTGCGCCAAATCGGAGGCATCCCCCGCCAGAAACAACTGACAATCGAGACTCAAGGCCAACCGGTTCAAGCGCCGCGGCAATTCCGGAGCCGGTGCGTGATTGGAAAACAGTACCAGAGCGTGCGGTTTGATCTTCTCGCAAACCAGGGTCAACTCGTCGAACGGCTGTCCGGTGGTCAACACCCGCACACCCGAATCGCTGCTGCTGAGAAACAGTGCCGCGACCAGCAACTCCAGTTCACGACATTGGCCGGCCAGGGCGCTGACGATGATCTTGCGCGGTTGCGCGCCGCGCAGTGCGATGATTCTCTGCAGCACCCGCGTGCGCAGATAACCGTCGAGGAACAGCCACTCACTGGTTTGCCCGAAAGCGTCCTGACGCTGCAACAGTTGCCGCCACAACGGCATCAGAATGTCCTGAAACACCACGGGCAATGCGTAGGACGAAAAGATCTGACCGTACACCCGATCCAGTTCGACATCGTCGAAAGCACTCACCGCTCGCTGCACCTGAAGCTGCCATTGCTGATAGTCGGCCTGCACCAGATCATCGGGAATGAAGTGCGCCAATACTTTCAATGGCTCGGTCTTCGCCAGGATCTTGCTGACCTTGCTGACCGCCACGCCCCGATCAATCCAGTCGACGATGCTGCGGACGCGCTCGATTTCGGTCATTGAATACAACCGATGCCCGCTTTCGGTGCGCGTCGGTTGAATCAAACCATAACGCCGCTCCCACGCACGCAACGTGACCGGGTTGACGCCCGTCAGCCGTGAGACTTCACGTATGGGAAACAAATCTTCGCGCTCGAGCGCAACAGATGCCTGCGAAGCAGGGCTTACGTCCGTCATGACAGGCATTGTGCGATCTACGTCCTTGTGGGTTTTGGATCCCATTCTACCCCCGATGACCCATTTGGGTTCAAGTGAAGATATGCGACGAAAGTCACTGGTTTAATCACTAAAATCGGGAATAATCCTTGCTTGCTAAAAAACGCGGGCCTCTACCCCGGCCTGCGTCTCGCGAAACTCCTACCCGGAGCGATGCACTCGATATACGGAGATACACAATGTCTACTTCCCCCGTCACGCTGATGGTTGCGCGTCGCGTCGCCGATGGCCGCTATCAGGATCTGATCGCCTGGCTACGTGAAGGCGAACAACTGGCCACCGACTTTCCCGGTTATCTCGGCTCCGGCGTGCTCGCGCCACCGCCCGGCGATAACGAGTTTCAAATCATTTTCCGCTTTGTCGATGAGCAAACCCTGCATACGTGGGAGCACTCGGCCTCGCGTACTGCCTGGCTGGATCGCGGCTCTGATCTGTTTGCGCATCCGAAGGAGCATCGGGTCAGTGGCATTGAAGGCTGGTTCGGCGCCAGTGTCATCGGCCAGCGTCCGCCGCGCTGGAAACAGGCAGTGGCGATCTGGCTGGCGTTCTTCCCGGTGTCGCTGCTGTTCAATTTCGTCCTTGGCCCGCTGCTGGCCGAAATGAGTCTGTTGCCGCGCGTGCTGATCAGCACGGCGTGCCTGACGCCGCTGATGGTGTACTTCTTTATTCCGTTGTCGACGCGGTTGTTGGCCAATTGGCTGAACAGTGTTCCAACACGACCTTTGCCTGCTGCGCCCTCAACGCAAAACCGCTAGCAGATCGCAGCCTCGTTGCACTCGACAGCTCCTACAGGATGGGTGGACGCGCCCTATGCAGGAGTTGCCGAAGGCTGCGATCTTTTATGACCGGCCGCTGTTATAGTTTTTGCTCTAACCGCAATGCGAGCCGTTCATGACCCCCACTTCCGCCCCGATCCTGATCACCGGCGCCGGCCAGCGTGTCGGTCTGCATTGCGCGCAGCGATTGCTTGAAGACGGCCACCGCGTCATTTTCACTTACCGCAGCGAACGTCCCGGTGTGCAAACGCTGCGGGATCTCGGCGCCATTGGCGTGTACGCGGATTTCTCCAGCGAAGCCGGCATTCTAGCCTTCATCAGCGAACTGAAAACCCACACCGCCAGCCTGCGCGCAATCGTGCACAACGCCTCCGAATGGCTGGCGGAAACCCCGGACAGCGAAGCCGAAGCATTTAGCCGGATGTTCAACATCCACATGCTCGCGCCCTATCTGATCAACCTGCATTGCGCCGACCTGCTCAAGCAGTCGACACCCGCAGACATCGTCCATATCAGCGACGATGTCACCCGCAAAGGCAGTAGCAAGCACATTGGCTATTGCGCCAGCAAAGCGGGGCTCGACAGCCTGACCCTGTCTTTTGCTGCTCGCTATGCACCGGCAATCAAGGTCAACGGCATCGCGCCTGCCCTGTTATTGTTCAATCCCGACGACGACGCGGCGTACCGTGCCAAGGCGCTGGCCAAATCCGCGCTGGGCATCGAGCCCGGCAGCGAAGTGATCTACCAGAGCCTGCGCTATCTGCTCGACAACCCGTATGTCACCGGTACGACCCTGACCGTCAACGGCGGAAGGCATATCAAGTAGTCGCCTCGCGAGGATGTTCAATGACCCGCTCCCTGCCCGAGAATTACCGCGAAATCCTCATCGGCCTCGGTGAAAACCCCGACCGCGAGGGTTTGCTCGACACGCCTGCGCGTGCGGCCAAGGCCATGCAATACCTCTGTAACGGTTACGAACAGAGCGTCGACAAGATCGTCAATGGCGCGCTGTTTGCCTCGGACAGTGACGAGATGATCATCGTCGCCGACATCGAGTTGTACTCGTTGTGCGAACATCACCTGCTGCCCTTCATTGGCAAGGCACATGTGGCTTATATTCCAACGGGCAAGGTGCTGGGGCTGTCGAAGATCGCGCGACTGGTGGACATGTTCGCCCGGCGCCTGCAAATTCAGGAAAACCTCACCCGGCAGATTGCCGATGCGGTGCAACAGGTCACCGATGCCGCCGGCGTCGCGGTGGTCATCGAGGCGCGGCACATGTGCATGATGATGCGCGGTGTCGAGAAACAGAATTCGACCATGAACACCTCGGTCATGCTTGGCGCCTTTCGCGAGTCGAGCAACACCCGCCAGGAGTTCCTGCAATTGATTGGACGGAGCAAGTAAATGCCACAACTTCAACCGGGAATGGCGCGCATCCGGGTCAAGGATCTGCGCTTGCGCACCTTTATCGGGATCAACGAGGACGAGATCCTCAACAAGCAGGATGTGTTGATCAACCTGACCATTCTGTATGCCGCGCAGGAAGCGGTGCGTGACAACGACATCGACCACGCGCTGAATTACCGCACCATCACCAAGGCGATCATCGCCCACGTCGAAGGCAACCGCTTCGCGCTGCTCGAACGGCTGACTCAGGAACTGCTCGATCTGGTGATGAGCAACAGTTCAGTGCTGTACGCCGAAGTCGAAGTCGACAAACCGCACGCGCTGCGTTTTGCCGAGTCGGTGTCAATAACGCTCGCGGCTAGCCGCTGAGCTTCAAGCTTCAAGCTTTGAGCTTCAAGCGGTAAGCTAACGGCCGACCCCGATCCAATCTTGCAGCTTGAAGCTTGCCGCTCAAAGCTGTCTCGCAGAGACTTTTATGACTGATCAGCAACGCCTCGAACTCGAAGCCGCCGCCTTCCGCCGGTTGGTCGCCCACCTGGACAGCCGCAAGGACGTGCAGAACATCGACCTGATGAACCTCGCCGGGTTCTGCCGCAACTGCCTGTCGAAGTGGTACAAGGCCGAAGCCGACGAGCGCCAGATCGAGGTCAGCCTCGATGACGCCCGCGAAGTGGTTTACGGCATGCCTTACGCCGAGTGGAAAGCCCAATATCAGCAAGAAGCCAACGCTGAACAACAAGCAGCGTTCGCCAAAGGAAAAACCCATGAGTGACCTGAACACCCTGCGCGCCAGCCTCAAAAGCGGCGAACACGCTTTCGCCGACACCCTCGCGTTCATCGCCGCCGGTTACGACTACCAGCCACAGGCGTTCAACAACGGTGGCGTGGAAAACGCTGCCGGGCAGAACGAAGGTTCGTGCAAGACCCTGGGTCTGGCGCTGCTGGAATGCCTGAGTGATGAAGAAGCGCTGCTGGCGTTCGGTGAGCATTACCGTTCGGTAGTGGCGACGCCTGAGGGCAGCGATCACGGCAACATTCGTGCGCTGATCCAGCACGGCCTGGCTGGTGTGAAGTTCGAAGTACAGCCGCTGACCCGCCGCTGATACCACAACCAACCACAATCACCTGTGGGAGCGAGCCTGCTCGCGAAAGCGGTGTGTCAGACACCAAAAATATTGGATGACCTGACGCCTTCGCGAGCAGGCTCACTCCTACAATGAATTGCGGTGCAGCAAAAATTGCGGGCACAAAAAAACCGGCCAATTGGCCGGTTTTTTTGCGTCTGCGATTTAGAACGAAGCGTTCTGCAGACCGTCCAGGTAACGCTCGGTGTCCAGTGCCGCCATGCAGCCGGCGCCGGCCGAGGTGATAGCCTGACGGTAAACGTGGTCAGCCACGTCACCGGCGGCGAAGATGCCTTCGACGCTGGTGGCAGTCGCGTTGCCGTCACGGCCGCCCTGCACCACCAGATAACCGTCTTTCAGGGTCAACTGGCCTTCGAACAGCGAAGTGTTCGGGGTGTGGCCGATGGCGATGAACACGCCGTCGACGGTGATTTCGTCGAAGCTGCCGTCGTTGTTCTTCAGGCGCGCACCGGTCACGCCCATGTTGTCGCCCAGCACTTCGTCGAGGTTGGCGTTCAACTTGAGGATGATCTTGCCTTCAGCGACGCGAGCGTTGAGCTTATCGATCAGGATCTTCTCGGCGCGGAAGGTTTCGCGACGGTGGATCAGGGTCACGGTGCTGGCGATGTTGGCCAGGTACAGCGCTTCTTCAACAGCGGTGTTGCCGCCGCCGACCACTGCCACTGGCTTGTTGCGGTAGAAGAAACCATCGCAGGTCGCGCAGGCCGAAACGCCTTTGCCCATGAACGCTTCTTCCGACGGCAGGCCCAGGTAACGAGCGCTGGCGCCGGTGGCGATGATCAGGGCGTCGCAGGTGTAGGTCGCGCTGTCGCCGGTCAGGGTGTACGGCTTGGCAGCGAAGTCCACGGCATTGATGTGATCGAACACGATCTCGGTTTCAAAGCGCTCGGCGTGCTCGCGCATCCGCTCCATCAGCACAGGACCGGTCAGGCCGTGCACGTCGCCCGGCCAGTTGTCGACTTCGGTGGTGGTGGTCAGTTGACCGCCAGCCTGCATGCCGGTGATCAGCAGCGGCTTGAGGTTGGCACGCGCGGCATACACCGCAGCGCTGTAACCGGCAGGGCCGGAACCCAGAATAATCACTCGCGAATGACGGACTTCAGACATGACCTGCTCCTGTTGACCGGGCCGAATAAACTGGCGCGGAACGCCGGACTGCCGGCGGGAATAAAAAAGGACTGTGGATAACCTTGGGGAAGGCGTGAGCTCGACAGTCCTGTAAAAAGTTGGGTGCAGCGTATCGAGGGGGGCAAGATTAAGGAAATACGGTTTAACAATCCAGCTCATAGGTGGTCTCTATGCCGACACACTGACGAGATGGACGTCTTTGTTACAGTGAATGTCGATCGCTCTGCCGTGCTTTCGCAGCTGTTGCAAAGTCGGTAAGGTCGGCGCGTTTTCCCTTGCTCGGAGCACCTTATGCCCGCCCCTGTTCTGTCCGGCCCGCAATACCTGCGCGAAGGCCTCAAACTGGTCCTCAGCCCCGGCCTGCGACTGTTCGTGTTGTTGCCGCTGGCCATCAATCTGGTGCTGTTCGTCGGATTGATCTATCTGGCCGGCCACCAGTTCAGCCTGTGGGTCGACACGCTGATGCCGTCGCTGCCCGACTGGCTGAGTTTCCTCAGCTACATCCTCTGGCCCTTGTTCGTAGTTTTGGTGGCGTTGATGGTGTTTTTCAGCTTCACCATGCTGGCCAACATCATCGCCGCGCCGTTCAACGGTTTCCTCGCGGAAAAAGTCGAAGTGGTGGTGCGTGGCACCGATGATTTCCCGGCATTCAGCTGGGGCGAACTGATCGCGATGATCCCGCGCACCCTCGCCCGGGAAATGCGCAAACTCGGCTACTTCCTGCCGAGGGCCATCGGCCTGTTCATCCTCTCGTTTATCCCGGTGGTAAACATCATCGCCGCGCCGCTGTGGCTGTTGTTCGGTGTGTGGATGATGGCCATCCAGTACATCGACTACCCGGCGGACAACCACAAGCTAGGCTGGAACGAGATGCTCGCGTGGCTGCGCCAGAAGCGTTGGCAGAGCATGAGTTTTGGCGGCATCGTCTACCTGGCGCTGCTGATTCCGGTGGTCAACATCCTGATGATGCCGGCCGCCGTGGCCGGGGCGACGCTGTTCTGGGTGCGTGAGCGCGGTGCCGAGAATTTGGTGACGCAGCGCTGAGCCGGTAAAAAACAGCCCGTCACAAATCCATCATCCGGACGTCACAAGTACGACATGGCCTCAGTCGACACTGAGGTCATGACGACAGCTCTACACATCACTCTGATCAGCGAAACCTTCCCACCGGAAATCAACGGCGTGGCTAACACCCTTGGCCGCTTGTGCGATGGACTGCGCGCGCGCGGGCATCGGGTCGAACTGGTGCGCCCGCGTCAGGCCGATGATCCGCAACGCAGTGAGGATGATGCACTGCTGCTGTGCCGAGGCTGGCCATTGCCGGGTTACCCCGGTTTGCAATGGGGTCAGTCGTCGATGCACAAACTGTTGCGGCGCTGGAAACGTCAGCGCCCGGATGTGCTGTACATCGCCACTGAAGGCCCACTCGGTTTGTCGGCATTGCGCGCGGCGCGGAGACTGGGGATCTCGGTGGTCAGCGGTTTTCACACCAACTTTCAGCAGTACACCAACCAGTACGGGCTCGGTCTGCTGACCCGGATGCTGACCCACTACCTGCGCTGGTTTCACAACCGTTCGGCGCTGACACTGGTGCCGAGCGTCAGTCAGCGTCTGGAACTGGAGCGGCGGCATTTCGAGCGTTTGGCGTTGTTGTCGCGAGGTGTGGACAGTCAGTTGTTTCATCCGGCGAAACGGCTGAACGGCTTACGTGAGCAATGGGGACTGGGCGAGCGGGACATTGCGGTGATTCATGTAGGACGGCTCGCGCCAGAGAAAAATCTCGGTTTGCTCAAGCGCTGCTTTGAAAAGCTGCGCAGCACTTATCCACAGCGCAATCTGAAGCTGATCGTGGTCGGCGACGGGCCGCAACGTGTCGCACTGGAACGGGATCTGCCCGAGGCGATTTTCTGTGGTTCGCAACGCGGTGAAGCACTGGCGACGCACTATGCGTCGGGTGATGTTTTTCTGTTCCCGAGCCTGACCGAAACCTTCGGCAATGTGGTGCTGGAGGCGCTGGCCTCAGGGCTGGGTGTGGTGGCTTACGATCAGGCTGCGGCGGCGCAGCATATTCGCCATGGCTACAACGGCGTGCTGGCGATGCCGGGCGATGAAGAAGCGTTTTGCGACGCGGCGGCGTGGTTGCTGGAGGAGGATGAGACGTTGCGCTGCGTACGCCTGAATGCGCGCCAGCATGCGAGTCGCCAAGGGTGGGCGACGATCATTGAGCAGTTTGAGAGTCACTTGCGCGGGGCGTGCGTCGGGGAGCAGGTTGTGCCGAATGCGCAGACATTACCTTAGGCCTTCGCTGATTTTGAGCCGCCTTCGCGAGCAGGCTCGCTCCCACAAAGGATCTCCAGTGAACACGGATATTGTGAGCATCAGAGAAACCTGTGGGAGCGAGCCTGCTCGCGAAGGGGCTAGAAATGGCGCCGTTTAAACCAGCGTCATCAACGCCTCACGGCTGAACGGCAGAATGTCCTGCTCACGCCCTTCACGCACTTTCAGCGCCCAGTCCGGGTCGACCAGCAGCGCACGCCCCACCGCCACCAGATCGAATTCCTCTTTGTTCAGGCGCTCCAGCAAGTTTTCCAGACTGGCCGGCTGCGCAACCTTGTCAGTGTTGACCATGAACTGCAGGAACTCACCGTCCAGCCCCACGCTACCAACAGTGATGGTCGGTTTGCCGGTGAGTTTGCGCGTCCAGCCGGCCAGGTTCAGTTCGGAACCGTCGAACTCCGGCTCCCAGAAACGTCGAGTCGAGCAGTGAAAAATGTCCACACCAGCCTCGGACAACGGCTTGAGGAATTCGCCCAAAGCCTCTGGGGTCTGCACCAGACGCGCGGTGTAATCCTGCTGCTTCCACTGCGAGAAGCGGAAGATGATCGGGAAACCTTCGCCGACCGCCGCCCGCACGGCTTGAATCAGTTCGATGGCAAAACGCGAACGGTTGGCCAGGCTGCCGCCGTATTCGTCAGTGCGCTGGTTGCTGCCTTCCCAGAAAAACTGGTCGATCAGGTAACCGTGGGCGCCGTGGATCTCCACGCCGTCCATGCCGATGCTCTGGGCATCTTTCGCCGCTTGGGCAAAAGCGCCGATGACGTCCTGGATGTCCTGTTTGCTCATGCCGTGCACCACGACCTGGCCATCCTTGAGTTTTTCTGACGGGCCATAACCCGGCACGCTGGCGTCCGGCTCGGTGCCGATACGCCGCACACTGCCGACGTGCCACAGTTGCGGAACGATCTTGCCACCTTCGGCGTGCACGGCATCAACGACTTTTTTCCAGCCGGCCAATGGCGCGTCACCAAAGAATTGCGGCACGTTCGGATAGCCGTTGGAGGCAATGTGACCGACGGTGGTGCCTTCGGTGATGATCAGGCCGACACCAGCCGCAGCACGACGACGGTAGTATTCAATGACTTTGGAATTGGGCACGCCGCCCGGGGAAAACGAGCGGGTCATGGGCGCCATGACCACGCGGGTCGGCAGTTCGAGGGCACCGAGATGAAACGGCTTGAACAAGGCTTGAACCGGCATTGGAAGGCTCCACAAGGAATGACTTTATGACGGCGATAATATGGAGACCCGAAGCGTTTGAACAGCATTATTGATTTCGGTGATTAAGGATCAGAAACAAAAGATCGCAGCACCGACAGTCCATTGTAGGAGCTGCCGAAGGCTGCGATCTTTTGATCTTGGCGGTTTAACCCAGCGCTTTCTCGATCGCGGCAATCACCGTCGGATCATCCGGCGCCGTGCGCGGCGAGAACCGGGCCAGCACCCGGCCGTCCTTGCCGAGCAGGAACTTCTCGAAATTCCAGGTGATGTCACCGGGGAATTCCGCGCCCTCGCCCGCCAGCAAACGGTACAGCTGATGACGATCGTGCCCGTTGACTTCGAGCTTGCTCGACAACGGAAACGTCACGCCATAGTTGAGGCTGCAGAATTCCTGAATTTCCTGCTCGGTGCCCGGTTCCTGACCGGCAAACTGGTTGCACGGCAGGCCCAGCACACTGAAACCTTTACCTTTGAACTGCTGATAGAGGTTTTCCAGCGCCGCATACTGTGGGGTCAAGCCGCATTTGGAGGCGACGTTGACCACCAGCACGACGTGGCCTTTGAAAGGCGCCAGCGGTAGCTCCTGACCATCCAGGGCTGTCAACTTAAGGTCGTGAAAAGCACTCATGACGGACTCCAGGATTCCCGTGTTCTACTCGAAACAGCCACTTGGCGAGACCACCAAGGACAGCCGCGGACTAAAAAGGCGCCCGCAGGCGCCTCTCCAGTTCTCGAAAGCTTAGCGCAGAAATCAGTGGTGATGGCCACCTTCGCCATGGACGTGACCATGAGCGATTTCTTCCTGGCTGGCGTCACGGATGGCAACGATCTTCACTTTGAAGTTCAGACGCTGACCGGCCAGTGGGTGGTTGCCGTCGACAGTGACATCGTCGCCGTCCAGGTCACGAATGGTGACGATCTGCATCTGGCCGTCCGGCGCCGAAGCGTGGAACTGCATGCCGACTTCCAGCTCGTCAACGCCTTCGAACATGCTGCGGCTCAGGGTGCTGACCAGTTCAGCGGCGTATTCGCCGTAAGCGTCTTCCGGTTCAACGGAAACTTCCAGCTCATCACCAACAGCTTTACCTTCCAGGGCTTTTTCCAGACCCGGGATGATGTTGCCTGCGCCTTGCAGGTAAACCAGCGGAGCGCCGCCGGCGGAGCTGTCGATGACCTCACCAGCGTCGTTGGTGAGGGTATAGTCGATGGAGACAGCCTTATTGGCGGCGATCAGCATGGGGCGAGACCTTTTGCATAAGAATATAGAAAGGCCAAGTTTAGCGAAGCAATCGCGCGAAAGCGAACACAACCCGGACAAACGGGATTCGACCATTATCGGCTTTCATCAGGACGAGGAAGGTCACTGGGTGGCCGAGCTTTCCTGCGGCCATAGCCAACACTTGCGTCATCAGCCGCCGTGGCAATCGCGAGCCTGGGTGCTCGACCCGGCGCAACGTATTGAAAAAATAGGCCAACCCTTTGCCTGCGGTTGGTGCGTTCAAGGCTCGGTTAGCGATAACCTTGGCGACTGAATTTCGGTCGGCGGTCACGTATAGATCGCCACCATTGCCATGCACCCTTAGAGAATTCGCATGCAAACTTTTTTTATCGCGCCCACCGATTTTGGCGTGGGTCTGACCTCCATCAGCCTCGGGCTGGTGCGTACATTGGAGCGCGCCGGCTTGAAAGTCGGCTTCTTCAAACCCATCGCCCAGCCGCACCCGGGTGACACCGGCCCCGAACGCTCGACCGAACTGGTGGCCCGTACCCACGGTTTGAAACCCCCGCAACCGTTGGGCCTGGCCCATGTCGAGCGGATGCTCGGCGACGGTCAGCTTGATGAGCTGCTCGAAGAAATCATCACCCTGTATCAGCAGGCCGCCGTCGGCAAAGACGTGTTGGTGGTCGAAGGCATGGTGCCGACCCGCAGCGCCAGTTATGCCGCACGGGTCAATCTGCATTTGGCCAAAAGCCTCGATGCCGAGGTGATTCTGGTCTCGGCGCCGGAAAACGAAGTGCTTGCCGAACTCTCCGGCCGCGTCGAATTGCAGGCGCAATTGTTCGGTGGCCCGAAAGATCCGAAAGTCCTCGGCGTGATCCTCAACAAGGTCAAGACCGAGGAAAGCATGGATGCCTTCGCCGCACGCCTCAAGGAGCATTCGCCATTGCTGCGCAGCGGTGATTTCCGCCTGCTCGGCTGCATCCCGTATCAGCCTGAATTGAATGCGCCGCGCACCCGTGACGTCGCCGACCTGATGGGCGCGCAAGTGCTCAACGCCGGCGACTACGAAACCCGCCGGATGACCAAAATCATCATTTGCGCACGGACCATGCGCAACACCGTCGAGCTGCTCAAGCCCGGCGTGCTGGTGGTGACCCCGGGCGATCGCGACGACATCATCCTCGCCGTCAGCCTCGCGGCGATCAACGGCGTGCCGCTGGCCGGTCTGTTGCTGACCAGCGACACCCTGCCCGATCCGCGCATCATGGATCTGTGCCGTGGCGCGTTGCAGGCCGGTTTGCCGGTGCTGTCGGTGAGCACCGGCTCCTACGACACCGCCAACCTGCTCAACGGCCTGAACAAGGAAATCCCGATCGACGACCGCGAGCGTGCGGAGATCATCACCGACTTCGTCGCCAGTCACCTCGATGCCAACTGGCTGCACCAGCGCTGCGGCACGCCACGGGAAATGCGCCTGTCGCCTGCCGTGTTCCGCTATCAACTGATCCAGCGCGCCCAGGCTGCCAACAAGCGCATCGTCCTGCCCGAAGGCAGCGAGCCGTTCACCGTGCAAGCCGCGGCGATCTGCCAGGAGCGCGGGATTGCCCGTTGCGTGTTGCTGGCCAAACCCGAAGACGTCGAAGCCGTAGCCCGCGCCCAAGGCATCGTGCTGCCGCCAGGGTTGGAGATTCTCGATCCGGACCTGATTCGCGAACGCTACGTCGAACCGATGGTGGCCCTGCGCAAAAGCAAAAGCCTCAATGCGCCGATGGCAGAACAGCAACTGGAAGACACCGTGGTGATCGGCACCATGATGCTCGCGCTGGATGAGGTCGACGGGCTCGTTTCCGGCGTGATCAACACCACCGCCAACACCATCCGCCCGGCCCTGCAACTGATCAAAACCGCACCGGGCTGCACGTTGGTCTCGTCGGTGTTCTTCATGCTGTTTCCGGAAGAAGTGCTGGTGTATGGCGACTGCGTGATGAACCCTCATCCAAGCGCAACGGAACTGGCCGAGATTGCTCTGCAAAGCGCCGACTCGGCTGCGGCGTTCGGCATCACCCCGCGTGTGGCGATGATCAGTTACTCCAGCGGCGAATCGGCCAGTGGCGAAGAAGTCGAGAAAGTCCGCGAAGCCACCCTGCTCGCCCATGAGCAACAGCACTCGCTGCTGATCGACGGCCCGTTGCAATACGATGCTGCCGCCAACGCGGACGTTGCCCGGCAACTGGCGCCGAACAGTCAGGTCGCCGGGCGCGCCACGGTGTTTGTCTTCCCGGATCTGAACACAGGCAACACCACGCACAAAGCCGTGCAACGCAGCGCCGATTGCGTCAGCCTCGGGCCGATGCTGCAAGGCTTGCGCAAACCGGTGAACGATTTGCCGCGCGGCGCGCAAGTCGACGACATCGTCTACACCATCGCCCTCACCGCGATTCAAGCCGCCAACCGACCTATGGATGTGTAAATGCTGGATTTTCTACCTGCACCGTTGCGCGGCGTGATCGCCTCGCTGCTGTTGGCAATCAACACGATTCTGCTGTGCTCGTTTCTGTTCTGCGTGGCGCTGATCAAAGTGCTGCCGTTCGACTTCGCCCGGCGTGCCTCACTCTGGTTGATGAGCCATACCCATGAGGCGTGGATCAGCAACAACAAAGGCTGGATGAACCTGGTGCGGCGCACGCGCTGGCACATCAGCGGCCTGCAGGGCCTGGACTACCAGCACTCGTACCTGATCACCAGCAACCATCAGAGCTGGGTCGACATTCTGGTGCTGCAATACGTGCTCAACCGGAAAATCCAGCCGCTGAAATTCTTCCTCAAACAGGAATTGATCTGGGTGCCGGTGATTGGTCTGGCGTGGTGGGCGCTGGGTTTTCCATTCATGAAGCGCTACTCCAAGGCGTACCTGGAAAAACACCCGGAGAAGAAAGGCAAAGACCTCGAAACCACCCGCAAGACCTGCGCGAAGTTTCGTGATAATCCGGTGGGGATCTTCAACTTCGTCGAAGGCACGCGCTTCACCGAAGGCAAACATGCCCAGCAGCAATCACCGTTCAAATACCTGCTCAAGGCCAAGGCTGGCGGCATCGCATTTGTGCTGGATGCGATGGGCGAGCAACTCGAGTCCATCGTCAACGTGACCATCCACTATCCGGGTGGACGTCCGGGATTCTGGGATTTGCTCTGCGGCAATGTTCGAGATGTCGTGGTGCACTTTGAAGAACTGAAGATCCCGCAGCAGTTCATTGGCAAGAACTACGATCAGGACGGCGAATATCGCCTGCAGTTTCAGGGCTGGATCAATCAGCTGTGGCTGGACAAGGATGCGTTGCTCGAACAGATGCACCGCGAATACCCAGCCAAACACTAACCCCCTGTGGGAGCGAGCCTGCTCGCGAAAGCGGTGGATCAGCTTGCAAAGATGTTGAATGAGATAACGCTTTCGCGAGCAGGCTCACTCCTACAGTTTTGACCGAGTTGGCCCGAAATAAAAAGCCCGCCGATGATTGCTCATCGGCGGGCTTTTTCTTGCAGCTTGAAACTAGAAGCTTGTCACTGCTTTATCGCTTAGATCGCACCACGCTTACGCAGCAGATCCAGCACTTGCTTGACGCTTTCTTCCAGACTCAGTGTCTGCGTGTCGATCACCAGATCAGCGTTCAGCGGCACATCGTACGGGAAGGATTCGCCCGGGATATTGTCGCCACCCGCCGCATACAGACCTTGCGGATCACGCTCGGCGCACACGCTCGGCGAAGCCTGCACATAGACCGTCAACAGACGATCCTTGCCGATCAGGTCCTTGGCCTGCTCGCGCCCTTCGGCACTCGGCGCAACGAACGCGGCCAGGGTCAGCAGACCCGCTTCGTTGAACTGACGTGCAACGTGCGCGGCACGACGCCAGTTCTCGGTGCGACCGGCACGATCCTGCGGCAGACCTTTGTTGAGATCGTGACGCAGATTCTGGCCATCCAGCACAAACACCGCACGGCCCATGTCGAACAGCTTGCGCTCGACGGCATAAGCCAAGGTGCTTTTGCCCGCGCCCGACAAACCGCTAAACAGCACGGTGGCCGGTTGCTGGCCGAAACGCTGAGCGCGCTCTTCGGTGGCAACGTGGGCCAGTTTGCCGTGGTGCGAGGCCGTGCCGTGAGCCACTGGCTGCGCGACGATCATGCCGGCGCCGACAGTGCCGTTGGTCAAACGGTCGATGATGATGAACGCGCCGGTGGTGCGGTTGCTTTCGTAACCGTCGAGGGCGATCGGCGCGTCGAGCGCGATCTTCACCTTGCCGATTTCGTTGAGCTGCAACGCGCTCGCCGGGCCTTCTTCAAGGGTGTTCACGTCGACCTTGTTGACGATGCTGGCGATCGAGCCCGGCACGTAACTGGTGGCGCGTTTGATGTCGTATTTTTTGCCCGGCAGCATCGGCTCTTCAGCCATCCACACCAGCATCGCTTCGAAGCTGTCGGTGACCGGCGGGACGTTGTCGGCATGTACCAACAGATCGCCGCGGGAGATGTCGATTTCGTCTTCCATGGTCAGCGTGACAGCCTGACCAGGACCTGCGTGTTCCAGCTCACCTTCGAAGGTGACAATGGATTTCACGCGGCTGCTCTTGCCCGACGGCAGCACAACCACTTCGTCGCCTTTCTTGACGATGCCACTGGCGAGGGTGCCAGCGAAACCGCGGAAGTTCAGGTTGGGACGGTTGACGTACTGCACCGGGAAACGCAGATCGGTGAAGTTGCGATCGCCCGCGACTTCCACGGTCTCGAGAATTTCCATCAGCGACTGGCCTTTGTACCAAGGCGAGCGCTCGGACTTGTTCACCACGTTGTCGCCCTTCAGGGCAGACATCGGCACAAAGTGCATGCTGGTCGGCTTCATCTTCAAGCCTTCGGCAAACTTCAGGTAGTCGGCCTTGATCGACTCGAACACGCCCTCATCGAAGTCCTTCAAGTCCATCTTGTTGATGGCGACAACGATGTGTTTGATCCCCAGCAGGGACGCGATGAAGCTGTGGCGACGGGTCTGGGTCTGCACGCCGTAACGGGCGTCGACCAGAATGATCGCCAGGTCACAGGTGGACGCACCAGTGGCCATGTTGCGGGTGTACTGCTCATGGCCGGGGGTGTCGGCGATGATGAATTTGCGTTTGGCAGTAGAGAAATAGCGGTAGGCGACATCGATGGTGATGCCCTGCTCGCGCTCGGCCTGCAAGCCGTCAACCAGCAATGCCAGGTCGATGTCGTCACCGGTGGTGCCGACTTTCTTCGAGTCGCGGGTAATGGCTTCGAGGTGATCTTCGTAGATCATTTTCGAGTCGTGCAGCAGGCGCCCGATCTGGGTGCTCTTGCCGTCATCGACGTTACCGCAAGTCAAAAAGCGCAGCAGCTCTTTACGTTCGTGCTGGCCCAGGTAAGCGAGGATGTCCTCGCTGATCAAATCAGAAACATGCGACATGACAACCCCTTAGAAATAGCCTTGACGTTTTTTATCTTCCATCGAGCCTGCGCCATCGTGGTCGATGACTCGGCCCTGGCGCTCGGAAGTTCGCGTCAGGAGCATTTCCTGGATGATGTCCGTCAGCGTCTCGGCTTCGGACTCCACGGCGCCCGTCAACGGGTAGCAGCCAAGGGTACGGAAACGCACTTTCTTTTTGACGATGCGCGCTTTGTCTTCGTCGGACAGGTGCTCGAGGATGCGCTCGTCGTCGATCATGATCAGCGTGCCGTTCTTCTCGATCACTTCGCGTTCGGCGGCGAAGTACAGCGGCACAATCGGGATGCCTTCGAGGTAGATGTACTGCCAGATGTCCAGCTCGGTCCAGTTCGACAACGGGAACACACGAATGGATTCGCCCTTGTTGACCTTGCCGTTGTAGACGTTCCACAGCTCTGGACGCTGATTTTTCGGGTCCCAGCGGTGCTTGCTGTCGCGGAACGAGTACACGCGCTCTTTGGCGCGGGACTTCTCTTCATCGCGACGGGCGCCGCCGAAAGCGGCGTCGAAACCATGCTTGTCGAGTGCCTGCTTGAGGCCTTCGGTTTTCATGATGTCGGTGTGCTTGGCACTGCCGTGGGTGAACGGGTTGATGTTCTGCGCCACGCCGTCCGGGTTGATGTGAGTGATGAGGTCCAGGCCCAGCTCTTCGACCATCTTGTCGCGGAACTTGTACATCTCCTGGAATTTCCACCGGGTGTCGACGTGCATCACCGGAAACGGCAGTTTGCCCGGGACGAACGCCTTGCGTGCCAGGTGCAGCATCACGGCGGAGTCTTTACCGATGGAGTACAGCATCACCGGGTT